>JBBRHS010000161.1:0-6396 GCA_038222385.1 Acidimicrobiia bacterium | reverse complement strand
ACGACCTGCGCCACGTGTTCCTCGAAGGT
This sequence comes from Acidimicrobiia bacterium, assembly GCA_038222385.1. GTDB lineage: Bacteria > Actinomycetota > Acidimicrobiia > IMCC26256 > JANYLB01 > JANYLB01. Next base: position 6,367 of record JBBRHS010000161.1, on the reverse strand, counting down.
GCTGCCGCGCTGCGAGCCGACCTCGCCGACGCGGACTAGGGCGGCCCGTCGCCCATGGCCGCCCCGCGTACGGTCGCGCTGATCGGCACCGGTCTCATCGGTGGGTCCATCGGACTCGCGTTGCGTCGCGTCGGCACCGAGGTACGTGCCTTCGACCGCGACACCTCCCGCGCCGCCGCGGCGAAGGAGCTCGGGGTCGCCGACTCGATTGCGGCTGGTGTCGCCGAAGCCGTGCGCGGTGCCGACCTCACCGTGGTCGCGGTGCCCGTCGGCCACGTGGCCGAGGTGGTGATCGAGGCGCTGGACGCCGGCGCGGTGCTCGTCACCGACGTCGGTTCGGTGAAGGCGCCGGTGGTCGCGGCGGTCCAGGCGGGGTGCCCGGCCGAGGCGCACCGCTTCGTGGGTGGTCACCCCATGGCCGGTTCGGAGCAGGACGATCTCGACGGCGCCGATCCCGATCTCTTCGCCGGCGCGATGTGGGTGCTCACGCCGACCGAGGTCACCGATCCCGAGGCGTTCGCGACCATCCGGGCCCTCGTCGCGCACACCGGCGCAGAGATCGTCGCCATTGCGCCCGACCACCACGATGCGCTCGTGGCCGTGGTGAGCCACGTTCCCCAGCTCGCGGCGACGACCCTCATGGACGTCGCCGCGAACAGCGGTGAGGAACACTCGACGTTGCTGCGCCTCGCGGCGGGCGGCTTCCGCGACATGACCCGCATCGCAGCCGGGCATCCCGGCATCTGGCCCGACATCTGTGTGGCCAACCGGGAGGCGATCATCACCGCGCTCGACGACTACCGCGCCGCGCTCGACGACGTGCGGGCGCTGGTCGACACCAAGGACCGCGACGGACTGCTCGCGTTGCTCGAACGGGCCCGCGCCGCGCGGCGGAGCCTTCCCGTCGGCACCTCACGACCCGGGGAGCAGCTCGTGGAGCTTCGGGTCCCGGTGCCGAACAAGCCGGGCGTGCTGGCCGAGGTCACCACCCTGGCCGGCGAGCTCGGCGTGAACATCGCCGACCTCGAGATCGCGCACTCGATGGAGGGGCCCGAGGGCGTGCTCGTCATGGTCGTGTCGGCGACGGGCATCGAACGGTTCGAAGCCGGGCTCGTCGAGCTCGGGTACCACCCGTCGCGGAGCGCGATCGCATGACGCCTCATCCTGGCGGCGAGTTCGCGATCATCGGTGGGGTGCCACTCCGCGGCCGGATCCGCCTTCCCGGGTGCAAGGGGATCTCGCATCGAGCGCTGCTGTTTGCGGGAATCGCCGACGGCACCAGTCGCATCACCAACCTGGCTCCGGGCGACGACGTCGGACGTACGGCCTCGGCGCTCACCGCACTCGGGGTTTCGACGAACCGCGAGGGCGACGACGTCGAGATCGTCGGTACGGGGTTCGACGGCATCGGGGAGCCCGACGACGTTGTCGACTGCGGCAACTCCGGCACGACGCTCCGGCTTCTCGCCGGGCTTCTCGCGGGACGACCGCACCTCGCGGTGCTCACCGGCGACGCCTCGTTGCGGAGCCGCCCGATGGGTCGGGTCGTGCGGCCGCTGCGGTCGCTCGGTGCCCTCATCGACGGCGCGGCCGAGGCGAGCCGCGCGCCGCTCACCGTGCGGGGCGGGGGGCTCGTGGGGGAGCGCGTCGAGCTCGAGGTCGCGAGCGGCCAGGTGAAGACCGCGGTCGTGCTCGCGGGTCTGCAGGCCGGCGGCGTGACGGAGATCGTCGAACCCGACCCGAGCCGTGATCACACCGAGCGGATGCTGGGCGCGCTCGGCGCCCCGCTGGAGCGGATCGACGACCGGACGCTGCGGGTACATGCCGGAGCGCCGTCGTCGTTCGAGCTCGAGGTGCCAGGGGATCCGTCGTCGGCCGCGTTCTTCGTGGTCGCGGCCGCGATCGTGCCGGGCTCGTCGATCGTCATCGAGGGCGTGAGCCTCAACCCCGGGCGAGTCGGATACCTCGACGTGCTCCGCGAGATGGGCGCCCGGATCGAGGCGACGGTCACCGGTGAGGTGCTCGGGGAGCCATTCGGCGACATCACCGTGGAGTCCGCCCCACTGCACGGCACCGTGATCACCAGCCGCGAGGCGATCGTCGACGAGCTACCGGTGCTCGCCGTCGCGGCCGCGTTCGCCGAGGGCGTCACGGAGATCCGGGGCGCGGCCGAGCTGGCGGTGAAGGAGAGCAACCGGATCACCACGCTGCAGGAGGAACTGTCGCGGCTCGGTGTCGAGGTCGAGGCGCGAGCCGACGGGCTGCAGATCCACGGGACCACTCCGCACGGCGCGACGATGACGAGTCACGGCGACCATCGCATCGCCATGGCCGCGGCCGTCGCCGGCGCCGGCGCGCAGGGCGGGACGATCGTCGCCGGGTGGGATGCCGTGGCCGTGTCGTACCCCGGCTTCGCCCAGGACCTCGCCCAGGTCCGGGGCGACGGATGAGCGAGCTCAGGGTGGTGGCGATCGACGGGCCCTCGGGTTCGGGGAAGTCGACCGTCGCCCGCAGCGTCGGCGAGGAGCTCGGGTTGGCGGTCCTCGACACCGGGGCCATGTACCGGGCGGTCACGGTCGCCGCGCTCGACGCCGCGATCGACATCACCGACGGCGAGCTCGTCGCCGCGCTGGCCGCGAACCTGCACATGGAGGTGGAGGAGAGGGTCGTCCTCGACGGTCGCGACGTGAGCGCGGAGATCCGCACGCCCCGCGTCACCGCATCGGTGTCGACGGTGTCGGCGCATCCCGGAGTCCGCCATGAGCTCGTCGCCCGACAACGGGAATGGGTGGCCACCCACGGCGGAGGCATCGTGGAGGGGCGAGACATCGGGACCGTGGTGTTCCCGTCGGCGCCGGTCAAGGTGTACCTCGAGGCCAGCGAGGGGGAGCGGGCCCGCCGTCGCCAACTCGAGGAGGTGGCGGCCGATCGCGAGATCGAGATCGACGAGGTGCGCGACGAACTGGCCCGTCGTGATGCGCTGGATTCGGGCCGGAAGGCCTCACCCCTGCGAGCGGCCGACGACGCGATCGTCATCGACGCCACCCACCGGTCCGTCATCGAGATCGTCGCGGAGATCGTCGCCACGTTCCGCGCCGCCACGGAGGTCGATCCATGACGTGGCGACCATGAGAGGTTCGGCATGAGCACACTTGCGTCGAAAGGGTTCTACCAGTTCGCTCGGTTCGTCCTGGTCGGTGGCTGTTTCGTGCTCTTCCGGATGAAGGTGGCCAACACCGAGGTCGTGCCACCGTCGGGCGCGTACGTGGTGGTCCCGACCCACCGCTCGACCCTCGACACGTTCATCGCCGCGTCGGTCACCCGCCGCCGCGTCCGGTTCATGGGCAAGCAGGAGCTCTGGGCCAACGCTGCGGTCTCCTGGTTGTTGACCACACTCGGCGGCTTCCCGGTGGATCGCGGCGCAGGCAGCGGAGCCGTGAAGGCGGCGTTGCAGGTGCTCGCCGGGGGCGAGCCGGTGGTGGTGTTCCCCGAGGGGACGCGCCGCCACGGCGACCGCATCGAGGACCTCCAGGAGGGCGCCGCCTACCTGGCCGTGAAGCGCAAGATCCCGCTGCTCCCGGTCGGCATCGCGGGAACCGAGGAGATCCTCGCTCCCGGCCGGGCGATCCCTCGGCTGAGGAAGGTGGCGGTCGTCATCGGCGCTCCGATCTACCCGCGCCCGACGGCCAAGGCCGTCGACCGGGCCGAGGTGACCCGACTGACCGAGGAGCTCGAGCACGAGCTCCAGGCGCTGTTCGACGAGGCGAACCGCCGGATCTGATCCACCCCGCCCGAGTGTCGCCGCGGTCACGCCCGCTGGGCGAGACCTTCGAGGGCGTCGGACGCGGCAACCGCGCGGTCTCCCGAGAAGGAGCCACCACGGGCGCGCGCGGCCACGGGATCGCCGCCGAGGGTCAGGGCGACGAGCGCGTCGATGGCGGGCATCAGCTCGCGGAGCTCCCGCGGTGGAAGGAAGTACTCGTCTTCCTCGGTGACCCGCACGAGTTCGACCCCCCGACTCGGCGCGAGCTTGTCGATGACCGCGGTCACGACATCGTCGGGGGCGCTGGCCCCGGCGGTGACGCCCACGACCCGGGCACCGCCCAGCGAATCGAGGTCGAGGTCGTCGGGTCCGTCGATGCGGTGCACGATGGGGCATCCGGCCGTTCGCGCGACCTCGGCGAGCGCGAGCGTGTTCGACGAGTTGGCGCTGCCGATCACGACGACGGCATCGGCCCGGTCGGCGATCACCGACAGCGCGGCCTGGCGGTTCGTCGTCGCGAAGCACAGGTCGTTGCGCGACGCGGTCCACAACGCGGGGAACCGCTCCCGAGCGTCGTCCATGACTCCCTGCCAGTCGTGCAGCGCAAGGGTCGTCTGCGCGAGCAACGCAACCTTCTCCGGGTCGGTCACCTCCGCCGCCGCACGCTCGAGTCCATCGGTGCCGTCGACGAGCTTGATCGCGTCGGGTGCCTCGGCCAACGTGCCCTCGGCTTCGTCGTGACCGGCATGACCCACGTAGAGGATGGTGTAACCCTTCTCGGCGCGGGTCCGGGCCTCGTGGTGGACCTTGGTCACGAGGGGGCACACCGCGTCGACGACGAATCGCTGCTGTTCTCGCGCTCCGGCGACCACGTCGGGTGCGGATCCATGGGCCGAGAGCATCAGCGGGGCCCCGTCGGGGACGTCGGCGACGTCGTCGACGAAGACGACCCCGAGCGCCTTGAACCGGTCGACCACGAGACGGTTGTGGACGATCTCGTGGTAGCAGTACACCGGCGGCTCGAAGACGCGGACCATCCAGCTCAGTGCCTTGATGGCCATCTCGACGCCGGCGCAGAAACCGCGGGGCTCGGCGAGAAGAACCTGTTCGATCACGCACCTATCCTGACCAGCCATCAGGCTCCGCGCCATGCGGGCCGATACCCGTACTGCCGTGTACCCCTCCCTCCGGACGCCCACCTCGCACGACGCGCCCGCGCCACCCCGGCGCGGGTGGTTCCGCGTGAGCGGGAACGTCTACGCGCTCGGGATGACCAGCCTCCTGACCGACGTGTCGTCGGAGATGGTCAACGCCATCCTGCCCATCTACCTGGTGTTCCAGCTCAACCTCACGCCGCTCGAGTTCGGTATCGTCAACGGCATCTACGCCGGGATCGCCGGGATCGCCCGCATCTGGGGGGGCCTGATCTCGGACCGCCGTCAGAAGTACAAGGAGGTCGCGGGCGCGGGCTATGCCCTCTCGACCTTCTGCAAGCTCGGGCTCATCGCGGCCGGGAACGCCGTCGTCCCCGCCAGCGCGGTCCTGTTCCTCGACCGGGTCGGGAAGGGCATCCGGACCTCGCCCCGCGACGCACTCATCTCCCTCAGCGTCGTGAAGGCGCGCCTGGGCGAGGCGTTCGGGGTGCACCGGACCCTCGACACCACGGGTGCGCTGCTCGGGCCGATCGTGGCCTTCTGGGTGCTCGATGCCGCCCCCCGCTCCTACGACGCCGTGTTCGTGATCAGCTTCTTGTTCGGCGTGCTCGGCCTCGGGGTATTGATCTGCTTCGTCCGCAATCGCAATCCCGCGGCCGGACCCAGCTACCGTCCTCATGTCGCGCTGCGCTCGGCACTTGGTCTCCTACGGGAGCCCCGGGTGCGGGCGGTGATGACCGCCGCCGTGCTGCTCGCGCTGTTCACCATCGGCGACGCGTTCGTCTACCTCACGTTCCAGAACACGACCGAGTTCACCACGAAGTACTTCCCCCTGCTCTACGTCGGGACCGCCTTGATCTATCTCCTGCTCGCCGTACCGATCGGTCGCCTCGCCGACCGGATCGGTCGCGGTCGGGTGTTCGTTGCCGGCCAGTTGTTCCTCGTGGGCGCCTACGCGCTGCTCCTGCTCGACAACCCCGGTCCCGCCGCGCTCGTCGCACTCCTCGCGTTGCTCGGCGTCTACTACGCGGCGACCGACGGCGTGCTCATGGCGCTCGCGAGCGCGATCCTCCCCGAGGATCTGCGGACCAGTGGGATCGCGCTCCTCACGACGGGAATCGCCGTGGCCCAGCTCGTCGCGTCGATCGCGTTCGGGGCGATGTGGGGTTGGATCGGTCCGCAACAGGCGGTGCTCGTGTTCACGATCGGACTCATCGCGACGACCGTGCTCTCGGCCGCGCTGCTCGCTGCGAACCGCGAGCTGAAGGTATGACAGCCCCGGGAGCGACCGACGCGCCGAGCAAGCCGTCGGGCGCGACGAAGCCGGCGCGGGTCGTAGCGGTTGCGGCTGGGTCTCCGGCGGCACTCGCGGGCGTCGTGGTCGGCGACGAGTTGCTGGCGATCAACGGTGAGGCCGTACGCGATGTGATCCGGTACCAGGTCCAGGCCG
>JBBRHS010000160.1:0-6503 GCA_038222385.1 Acidimicrobiia bacterium | reverse complement strand
CTCCTCGAACGAGCCGAGGAGCCACCAGCCCCGATACAGCCCGAGCCAGTAGCCGAAGCCGGCCTGAGCCGCCCACGCCACGGGGACGAGGAGCGCGACTTCGAACTCGGTGAGCCGACTGACGTCGAAGTCGAGACGGAGGATGACGGCCGCGTAGAGCGCGCCGACCCAGATGAGGGAGTCGGCCGCGAACCGCAACAGCCTGCGCATGGGGGCGCTCTGCGCGAAGAGCACGGTGACGGCACGGTCGGAGCGCGACGGCGCGCACGGCTTCGCGCCGTGGTCGGCTCGCTTCGCGCCTCCCTGCTGCGTCATTAGCCCCCCTGCGAAATTCCTCGAGCGCCGCTCATTGTGGTGACCACGTTCCGTGGCCGCAAGGTCCAAACGGACCACATAGAGGATTCATCTCGTCCCGGCGTCCGGCATCCCGTCAGTACCCTCGCCCGATGGAGGTGTCGCGAAACCTGCTCGGGGCACCCGAGCTGCACGCCGGACTGGTCGCGGGCGTCGTGGTGCTCGTCGTCGGTGCGCTGCTCTTGTCGGAGGTCCGGACCCGCGGCGCGGTACGGCCCGGGATCTTCGGACCCGCGCTCGTCGTGGCCACCGTCGGCGCGCTCGCCGGCTCCGGCCGGCTCGACGGTGCCGGTCCGGTCCCGACCCGGATCGTCGTGGCGTTGGTGCTGCTCTGGATCGCCGGTGAGATCGGAACGCGCACCAGCTTGGCGATCGGTGCGGTGCTGGCCGTTGCCGGCGGACTCGCCCTGGTCGCGCCGGCTGACCGACCGTCGACCTGGGTCACGGCGCTCCTCGTGCTCGGCCCGGCGCTGGCCGGAACGGCGGTCGCGGAGTTCGACCGACGCGCGGCACCCACGGGTCTCGGACCCCAGCTGCTGGCGGTCTCCATCCTCGGTCTCTACGCATCTGTGCCCGACACCGAGCTGGTGCTGGCGCTGCTGGGGGCGGTGATACCTCTGCTCCTGCTCACGTGGCCCCGCGTCCTGACCCGCCTCGGAGCGGGCGGGTCGTACGCCGCGATCGGCCTGTTCCTGTGGATCGCCACCGTCGGCGGTGGGGGTCGGCCCGGTTCGATCGTCGGCGCGGTCGCCGCGCTCGGTCTGCTCGTGGCCGAACCGGTGGGCCGACTCCTCGCTTCCCGATCGACCCGCACTCCCGGGTCGCGCGATCGGACCGCCGGCCGGCTTCCGGCGGTGGCCTTCCTCGTCGTGCAGGTACTGCTCGCCCTGTACGCGGCGCGGGTCGCCGGCCGCGTCGAGGCTCCGGCCGTCGCCGCGGCGCTCGCGCTTCCGATCCTCGTGGTGGGGCTGCTGATCGGAGCGCGCGCCGCGGTGGAGCCGCGCGGCTGACGACCGACGGCACCGGCGCCCGACGATCGTGCCGACGATCGTGCCGACGATCATGAGGGCGGGCCGGACGGCGGGGTCACGGCCACGTCGGCGATCACCGAGGCGACCCGGTCGACGTCGGCGGGCGCGAGGGCTGGATAGAGCGGGAGACTGACCACCGCCGAAGCGACCCGGTCGGTGATCGGAAGGGGTCGGTCGGCCGACGCCGCGTGCGACTGCTGGCGGTGCACCGGCGGGTCGAAGTAGCAGCGGGTGTCGATTCCCTCGGCCCCCAACGTGGCCCGCAGCTCGTCACGCGTGTGCCCGAACGCCGCGGGATCGACCGCGATGGTGAAGTCCTTCCACGTCGAGTCGTCGTCGGGGGAGAGCGCTTGCACGGTGATGCCGGAGATGTCGGCGAGCCCGGCTCGGTACCGGTCGGCGAGGGCGACCCTCGTGGCGAGGTGCTCGTCGAGATCGGCGAGCGACTCGAGGGCCGTGGCGGCGTGGAACTCCGACATCCGGGCGTTGAGGCCGACGAACCGGGTGTCGTAGTCGCCGGGGTTCCCGTAGTCGCGCCCGATACGGATCACCTCGGCGATGTCGTCACGGTTGGTGGCGACGATGCCACCCTCACCGGCGACAACCGGCTTCGTGGGACTCATGCTGAACACCTCGACGTCGCCGAATCCGCCGATCGGTCGACCGCGGTGGCGTGAGCCGAGCGCGTGGGCTGCGTCGAACACGAGGGGGATGCCGGCGTCGGCGGCGACCTTCTCCCACGCCTCGGGCGCCGCGGGCGCTCCGAAGATGTGCGTGATCAGGAGTGCACTCGCGCCGTCCATCCGGGTCCGGGCGTCGTCGATGTCGGCGAGGAAGCTCTCCGGGTCGCACTCGACGAAGCGGGGCCGGGCCCCGACCCACGCGACCGCATGGGCCGACGCGGAGAACGTGAAGCTCGGCAGCACGACCGGACCGGTCGGCTCGAGCGCCCGGAACGCGAGCATGAGTCCGGAGGTGCAGGACGCAACGGCGACGACGTGTTCGACGGCGAGACGGGCGGCGAGGGTCGCTTCGAGCTCGCGAACGAGCGCTCCGTTCGTCAACTGCCCGCGACGGTACGACGCGTCGAGTCGCGCGGTGACCCGCTCGAGCGGGGGCACCGGGGGCCGAACGAACGCAAGGCCCTGTGGAAAGGCCGGCTCACGCATGGGTCCCGCCTCCGTGCTGCATCGCCCCCCAAAGAGTTGCAATGACCCCCGACGACCCCGGGCACGCGGGTCGGAACGACCAGTCTCGTGGGCCGCGCGGGGCCATGGCAAGGTCCGAACGACCTACCGCCGGACTCTTCTCCTACTCTTCACGCGAGACGGCCGACGCGACGAATCCACTGCGTACGACCACGACGCCGACGACCAGAACCCCACAGACGGTGCAGATGAGGGCACCTGCCGCGCCGAGTCCCGCGGCGAACACACCGGCTGCGGCGAGGCCGAGCTGAGCAAGGGCCAGCACGACGGTGGAGCCCCGCACGGTCCAACCCCGGTCGACGAGTTGGTCGTACACGTGGCTGCGGTCGCCGGCGAACAGCGGGTGACCCTCCCGCAACCGGCGGATGACCGCCACCGCGGTGTCGACCAGCGGCACCGCCACGATCAGTGGTGTCGCGAGCAGCACCGACCACTCGGAGCGAGCACCGTCGGGCCCGACGAGCGTGAGGGCCGGAGCGACGGCGAGTGCGGTGCCGAGCAGGTACGCACCAGCGTCACCGAGGTAGATCCGCGCCGGCGGCAGGTTGTACACGAGGAACCCGACGAGGACTCCGGCGAGTGCGAGGCCGTACGACCGGGCGTCGCCCCCGAGCGTGGCGAAGGCGAGCGCCGACACTGCTGCGACCGATGCCGCGAGGCCGTCCTGACCGTCGAGGAGGTTGACCGCGTTCACGAGGACGATCGCGAGTCCTCCGGTCGCGACGCGCACGAGCGGATCACCGGGAACCGTGAGCGCAGCCGCGACCCCCACGCCGCATTCCGCCGCCAGCCGCATGGTCGCCGGCAGCGGCCGGAGATCGTCGGCCAGACCCAGCGCCAGCGCGAGCGCCAGCGGGATCAACAGCTCGACCCGGCCGAGCGAGACGGCACCCACGACCAGGCCCGCGAAGACGGCCACTCCGCCGAGGTACGCGACCGGCCGTCGATGGGTCTTGAGCGGGCCGGGCCGGTCGACGATCCCGACGCGCCTCGCGAGTACCGCGACGAGGGGCGTGGCGATCACTCCGACCGCCAGCGCTAGGAGGAACTCCACACCAGCACCTCCGACGGCGTGCCCTCGTGGACCGCGATCTGCTCGCGATGCACGAAGCCACAGCGGGTGTAGAGCGCGAGCGCGGCAACGTTGTCGGCGCCGGTGACCACCTTCGCCGCGGCGACCCCCCGACGACGGAACTCGCTCGTCGCGGCCTCGACGACCTGCGTCCCCACCCCCCGACCGGTGACCCGTGGATCCACCGCGACCGAGAGGATCTCGGCGTCGGGGAGGTCGCCCGTGCTCCCCGGGTAGTGGAGGGTCTCGAGCACCCGGCGCCACGAACCCACGAGCCGCGGCGCGGCCGCGATGCCTGCGATCACGCCGTCGCGGAGCACGAACCGACGGTACAGGGCGCCCACGTCGGGGGCTCCGGCCGCGAAGCCGACGACCGTCACCGCGCCGTCGAGAGGTTCCTCGACGACGAAGGCGAAGGCGTCGGGTGACGCGACGACGCGGCGGTAGAGGATTCGGAGGAAGCGGGGACCGAGTTCCGACAAGAACCCTTCCGTCATGCGCGTCGCGTGCAGTTCCGCCAACCGGGGGGCGTCGTCGGCACGCGCGAGGCGGACGATCACGAGACCACCGGGGCGGTCACGCGGTCGTGGTCTGTCGGCGCGGACCGAGCAGCCGGGAGTAGACCTCGAGCGTGGTGTCGATCACCCGGCGGTCGTCGAACTCGTGCTCGGCCTTCGTCCGGGCCGCCGCGCCCATGTCGGCCCGCAGTCCGGCATCCGACGCCAGGTCGGCCACGGCCCGGGCCATCGCCTCGGCGTCTCGCACCGAGACGAGGAACCCCGTCCTCCCGTCGTCGACGACCTGGCGGCAGCCCCGGATGTCGGTCACGACCACCGGCAGCCGCATCGCCGCTGCTTCCATGGCCGATCGGGGCCACCCTTCCCGGTACGACGCCAGCACGTACAGGTCCATCGCGGCGTACAGGGCGTCGACGTCGTCGCGCATGCCGAGGAACGTGACGGCGCCGCCACGTTCGGCGCGCGCCATCGAGTCGAGGTCGACCGCGTCGCCCTTCGTGTCCTCGATCGGTCCGACCACCACCACCTTCACCTGCGGCGCGAGCACCCGGAGCCGCTCGGCTGCGGCGAAGACCTCGCGGTAGCCCTTCTCCCACACCAGTCGGCCGACGACCCCGCAGACGACATCGTCGGGACCCGCGCCGATCGATTCCCGCAGGGCGGTGCGACGCGACGCGTCGAACCGGGACGGGTCGAAGCGGTCGAGGTCGATCCCGTTGCCCAACAGGTGCAGCTTGGCTTCGGGGACGCGCAACGCCCGCAACGTCTCGACGTCTTCGGGGTTCTGCACCAGCTCCGCATCGGAGCAGGTGGACGCGAACCGCTCCAACCCGTACACGAGGGCGCGCTTGGCGATCGGGTCGTCGGGCAGGGCGTAGAGGCCGTGCACCGTGTTCACGACCGCCGGGACCCTCGCGGCCCGGGCGGCGATCCGGCCGTAGACCCCCGGTTTCGGGTTGTGGGTGTGAACGAGATCCGGGCTGAGGCGGCGGAACAGCGATCGGAGCTCCACCAGCGCACGGAGGTCGCGGCCCGGAGCCATCGACCGGGTCAGCGAGTCGAGTGCGTGGTGCTCGATCCCCCACGACTCCAGATCGGCTACGTGCGGACCCGGCCCGGAGACGCCCACGACCTCGTAGCCCGCGGCAACGAAGGCCCGGAGCTGCGGACCGAGCAGCAGCGAGAGGCTGATGTCGCTCGTGGTCAGGTGCACGATGCGGGGCCGGACCCGTGCCGCCCGGTACCCGGTCACGTCTCGGCTCCCGAGTAGCGGACGCGGTTCAGGAGACGCCGGACACCGTCTTCGAAGACCATTCCCCCTGCCACCTTGGCGTGGAACCACTGCATCTCGTCGCTGCGCTGGATCGGCGACCGCGCGAGGCGGAACGGATCGGTGGCGCCGTAGCGGTTCGGGCGCGTCCCGGCGAGGGCGGCCGACCGGTACCGCGCCGCCACCTCCCGCCGCGCCGCCGGGGAACCGTCGAGCGCCTTCGGGTACGCGAAGTGGCCGGCGATCACACCGAGTCGGTCCTCGATCAACTCGTTCGCGGTGTCGAGTTCGACCCGGACGGCCTCCGGCGTGGCGCGATCGAGCAACGCATGAGTGTGCGTGTGCGACCCGATCGTGACGAGTCCGGTGTCGACGGCGTCGCGCAGGCCGCTCCACGACACCGGGGGCGCGCCGTACGGCATCTCGCGCTGCTGTTCGACGAACTCGGTCGCGACGTAGAGCGTTGCCGGGACCCCGTGCTCGACCAGCACGGGGACCGCGACGTCGACGAAATCGGCCGTGCCGTCGTCGAAGGTGACGACGACCGGGTCGAGCGCGCCAGGATGGGGCGGTGCGGGCGCGGCAAGCGCGTCGAGGGCCGCGTCGAGGGTCGTCGCCCGGCCACTCGCCGCCAGGGCGGCCATCTGCTCTGCGAACCGGTCCCGGGAGAGATCGAGCTCCAGCCCGGAACCCCCACCCACCCGGTGGTAGATGAGCACGACGACACCGCGCGGCGGTGGTCGCAGCCGGTCGACCGCGGCCGCCGAGGTCTTCAGCGCCCGCAGCGCGCGTGCTCGCACCGACGCAGTATCGCTCACCTTCTGGTCGAATCCGCTCCGCCGCCTCGACCGCCCACCAGCGCCAGGCCCGCGCGGTCTGTCCGGCGGCTCCGCTCCTTCTCCTGGACCTGATGGTCGAATCCGCTCCGCCGCCTCGACCGCCCACCGGCACCAGGCCCGCGCAGCATGTCCGGCGGCTCCGCTTCTTCTCCTCGAAGAGCTCGATGTCGCCGAGGGTCAGATCCCACTCGCGGGGGACGACGGGGTCCGA
>JBBRHS010000159.1:0-6526 GCA_038222385.1 Acidimicrobiia bacterium | reverse complement strand
GACCGTCGGCAGCCGCCGGTCGAGGCCGGGCGCGCGACGGGGCAGGAGGCCCGACGAGAACGTGGCGGTCGTCCCCCGCCCGGCGTAGGCCCAGTTGAAGGTGAAGCCGAACTGGTTCGCGATGTCGTAGAACCGGTCGGGGGAGGTGGCCTTGCCCTCCGACATCTCCTTGAGCGCCATGAGGTTGAGCCCGTCACGGCCGAACGTGGAGCGCTTCCGGGTCAGCGCGACCGGCTTGCCCTCCGACGTCGCCGTCCCGATGACGGGCCCGTGCACCGACACGGGGTACCGAATGGGCGTCCCGTTCAGGGTGCCGGCGTCGAACCTCTCGAACGGCCGGCACACTCCCTCGAAGAGGTAGTGATCCGACGCGGCGGTCGGGGCGGAGCCGTCGGCGTTGCAGAGCTGCTCCACGAACACGTCGCGCACGTCGTGGTTGGCCGAGGTGAGGCTCCACGCGTAGTCGCGGGTCCGGCCGATGAGGAGGTACATCATCGCGGCGGGGATCCCGACACCCTGGGCCTCGATGCCCGGGCCCGACAGATGGATCTGCTGAACGATCTCCGGGTAGTAGTAGCCGAGCTGCGGCCCCATCACCGCGAGCGTGTTGCGGGTCGCCGAACGGCGCGGGTCGACCACGAGGAAGTTCGAGGCCTGCTTGAACGGCACCGCGCCCGCAGCTGGATAGGTCGCGGCGTCGGGCGACGGCATGGTCGTGGTCGTCGTGCTGGTCGTGCTCGTGCTCGACGTGCTCGACGTGCTCGACGTGCTCGACGTCGACCCGGTCGGCGGTTCCGCTCTCAGCACCTCCGTCGCCGCGGTTGCGGCGGGTGCCGGCACCGCCGTTGCTCCGGGAGCCGCCACGGGGACCCGGGGGTCGAGCGACACGATCGAACCCCCGTCGATGACCGCCGAGCCGGTGACGCGCCCGCCGGTGAAGACGCCGTAGTCGAACCGCTGCGACAGGGTGGTGGGTGCCTCCGGGTCGTCGAAGAGCATGGCGTCGTCCCACGCCCGGCGGCCGGTGTCGGCACCGAGCTGAAGCTGGAGCTCCGAGAGGAACTCGGCGTTCGACGCCTCCGCTCCGCCACCGGCTCCGAAGATCGATCCGATGAACGCGGCCACCGCGATCACGTCGTTCACGGTCGCGGGCGGTTGGGTGTTGCCGTGCGCGGCGAAGTACGCCGACATCCCGTCGGCCTCGGCCTGCATGTCGGCCAGCATCTCTTCACCGCGCGCGCCGTAGGTCTCCCGGATGAGTTCGATCTGGTCGGTGATGAGTTGCTCGGCCTGGGCGCTCGGCACGAACGACTGCCCGCTCGTGACCAGACCGAACGCGTTGATGCCGGGGACGTCGGCGACGGCCGCCCGCGCGGGACCACGGCCGAGCTGGAGGAGGAGACCGCGGTCTCGCGCGGTCACCCAGCCCGCGCCGAACGCGAGGTCGGCGCGGGTCTTGCCGGTGACGTGGGGGATCCCGAAGCTGTCGTAGATGATCGTGGTGCCCGGGCGACCGGTCGGCTCCTCGCGGGTCGGGCCGATGGGGGCGAAGTCCTCGGGGAGGAAGTACCGGTCGATGTCGGCATCGGTCACGTTGCCCCGCAACGGGGTGAGCGCGTCGTACAGCGGGAGCTGGTCGCGTGAGTTCGCCGACGTGGGCAGCCCGCCGTAGTTTCCGGGAGGCAGGACGAAGCGGGCGCGATCGGTGCCCGGCGACGATGGGCGCCAGGGAACGGGCTGACACGCCAGCAGCACCATCGTGATCAACACGACCGCAGCGATCAGACCAACTCGGCGATGCATCATGCTCGGCCTCCCCCGGCCCGCGGCCTCCGGCCACGACCTCGAGAACCTACCCCGACACAGCTCCACACCCGCCGGCGGCGCCGGTTCGGTCTGGACCGCCGACGTCGAGGGCGGTATGGCATCGCCCGCCGCGTCCGGGCGGCACCTCCGGCATCAAGCAGTACACGATGGACTCCGTGGGCGCGTGCGGCCGTCGTGATCGATGGGCGTCGGACTCGGTTGGTCCGTCGGCCCCGCGGTGCTGGGCACCTCAGCACGTTCCCCCGGCCAAGCCACCGTCAGTACACCCTCTTGTTCGTGATCGTTCCGTCGCCGGCGATCGTCAGGCAGACCGGATTCGTGAAGCCCGGATCGATCCGGCCGGAAGCGACCCCCGGCGCCGGGAAGTAGGACACGAAGATCCAGAAGCAGCTCGATCCCTCCGAGACCCACGTGCTCCCGCCCGCGTCCTCCACGCTGTTCGGGGTGTTGGCGCCATCCTCGAGCAGACGGAACAGCGGAGCCCCGTAGCCGTCATCCCATCGAGAAGGCGGTTCCATCTGCACCCGGATCGGACACAATCCGCCGACACACGGGCCGCGCGACTCGACTCCGCGCACGGTGGGTCGAGGGAATCGATCTCGTGATTCAGCGGGAAGGGGCTCGCTCGGAGCAGGGTTCGCGCAGTTGGGCGCGAACCCACCGTGATCCTCCGCGATCGGGTAGGTCCCGGCGGGGCATCGAGGATCGGGACCCTCGACGAGGATCGCTCGTGGCCTGGGCGCGCCAAGCGGGGAGTTCCCCACTGGAGCCGTTGCCGACTGCCGTCGCGTGGTCTCCGGCGGCGGCGACGCGGGTGACGCTGCCGACGCGGGAAGACCGTCGGTCGAGATGGAACTTCCTGCGGGGTTCGTACCAGGGTTTCCGGTCGTCGCGGCGGTGGCCGAGGGGGCAGCCGGGCTGGTGGATCCGTTGTCGGCGCGGCCGTCGCGACCCTGCGCAGCGGCGGTCGCGCCGACGATCGCGACGACGATGACGGCAGCGGCGGCCCAGAGCCATCGTGCTCGGGATCGGCGAGGGCGCCGCGGTGTCGCCGCAGGCTGCGGCGTCGTGTGTCGAGGAGGCGCCGACGCGAGCGCGGCTGCGGTCGCCTTCGACAACGCGTTCCGCGCGCGTGCGGCCTCGGCGCGGTCGCACCACGGGCAGGTCGAGCTCGACGGCGTGTAGTAGTGGTTGACGTCCTTCGTGCAGACGATCAGCGACGCGCGGAGTTCGGCGAGCTCTGCATGCCACTCTGCGGCGGTCGGGCGGGCGCGGGAGTTCGTGGCGCCCTCGACGAAAGCGCGACGGAACAGGTCACGAAGCCCGGCCGGCACGAGGTCGACGTCAACAGCACTCGGCCGCGGCGTCAGGCGAGCATCGCCGGCGTGCACCCAGAGTCCGTCGCGGGCGAGCACCTGCCGCTTGGGCTTCTCCCCGCCGCCGTGCCAGACGCCATCGAAGGGATGGTCCCCCTCCAGCAACAGCTGATGGAGATGCACGGCGAGCGCGAACAAGTCACTCGACGCGGCTCGCACGGTGGTGTCCCAGTCGGCGCCGAGGAGCTCGGGAGCGGTGAACTCCGGACGCCCCACCCGGCACAGAAACTGCCGACCCGACCCGGGGTCGGCGACCTGCATGGAGTCGCAGTCGAGCAAGCTGACGCGCGAGTCGGACCAGACCCGGATGTTCCGCTCGTTGAAGTCGCCGATGACCACCTCGGCGTCGTGCAGCGTCTCGGTCGCGAGGGCCAGGTTCTCGGCGGTCGCAACGAGGTAGCGCCAGGTGAAGCCCTTCGTCCACGGTTTGCCGGGCGACGGACTGCGCCGGTCGGACGGGTTCGCGATCTCGTGCAACTCGACGGTACTTGCGATCTCGATGAGCGGCATGAGGAAGCCGACGAAGCGCCCACCGTCCCACACCACATCGGTCGGCCAGCTCAGCATCACATGGCCGGTACGCGGCTCCTGCCAACCCGACGGACGATTCGTCAGCATCGCCGCGAGGCGGGCCTCGACAGACGGGTCATCTGCGAGCGCCCGGTCGAAGATGCGCTTGAACACCGACCCCGGCGGCGACAGCACCTCGAAGACCTCGCCCTGACCGCCGCTCGCGAGCCGACGCCCGAGGCGAACCGCATCGCCCGCACCCGTCGCCAGCGCCCCCCCGCCCGTCCTCACCGCCACCTCAGACGGAGGAGTCGGCGGTCTCGTCCCCATGGCCATTCTCCCCGCCGGGTAGCTGTCGGTCCTCGTCAGGAGCGGGAGGCATGGTCTCGACCGACCATTCCGCTACGTGCTGGTTGACCACATAGAGCTCCTGCTGTTCATCACACGGCCCCCGCCGTGCGGCGACGACCAGCGTCTTGTCGTCGCCGCTCTGATCGTCGAGCCGGTCGATGAATCGGGCAACCGCGTCGGGCGTCGCCGCGTCCGAGTCGAACCAGGCGAAGACGTCTTCGAAGAACGGTGCGAACGGCGTCCCCTCGGTGAGATCGTCGAGGATCTTGAAGCGGAGCCCATCGGTGGACAGTGCGATACCCGAGATGCTCGAGCTCGCAAGACGCTCCACCCGCAGATGGTCCCGCCAGGACCGGTCGCTCAGAAAGGTCGTCTCGTTGGCGTACTCGAACTTCTCCGCGGGTGCGATCGCCCGAAGCGCACCGCCCTCGTCCCGAACGACGGCGATGGTGTCACCGACCTGGCCGACCTCGGCGGCATCGTCGGTGATGACCACGACTGCCAACGTCGTGGCGAACTCGTCGAGGTCGCAGCCTTCGTCGCGCGCCAGCGCCTCGAGACGGGCGCGCGCCTCGTCGAAGAGCTCTTCGACGGAGGGAACCGCTGACGCGGCAGCTGCCCGGACCGTCTGCACCACAGACTCGACTGCCGCGACCGAGCCCGCCGCGGAGCGCGGTCGCGATCCTGCGCCGTCGGCGACCGCGAAGCAGCAGGTCCGACGGCCGACGAACCACGCGTGCGCATCCTGACAGCCGATGCCGGCGGTGACGTGCGTCGTGCCGGTCGCGGAGCCGCCGAGGACGGTCCAGGCCTCCGCAGTCACCAGGTCGCCCAACCGGGGGGCGGGAGAGGGTTCTGCTCCGTCGCTTCGGCCTGCGCCACACCGGCATCGGTGGATCCGAAGGTGCCGGCGTTCGAGACGACTCTCATCGAGGCGGAGAGCCAGCTGAACATCTCGGTGAAGCTGTAGCCCTTGAGCAGGAGTGGCTGTCGCGTCGTCGACAGCCCGCTCAGCTTCGCGAGATCGCCCGACCCCACACCCACGCCGAAGACCGAGACACCCTTGGCCGCCTCGGCCTCCCGAACCCGCGCCGCGGCCGCGTCGAACGCCGGGCCATCGGTGGGCCCCCCGTCGCTGATCACGAAGAGCCATGGTCGGTAGTACTCGAGCCCCGCGGTCTTGTACGCCTGTTTCTGTGCGCTGATCTCGTTCAGCCCGAGGTCGAGCGCGGCGCCCATCGGCGTGGCGCCGTTCGCATGGAACGTCCGTGGCTCGAGGTCGCGGCCCTCCGTGAACGGGATCTCGACCCGGGCCACACCACCGAAGGTGATGACGGTGACCTCGGTGCGCTTCCTCGCCAGCGGATCGTCCTTGATCTCGTCGCAGAAGACGCGAAACCCCTCGTTGAGCTCCTGGATCGGCTCACCGTGCATCGAGGACGACGTGTCCAGCAACAGCGCGCACGCGACGCGCGGATCAGGGTTGTCCTCCTTCACTCGAGCTTCGAGGTCAGACAACTGCTTGCTCCTCAGATCGGTCGGCTTCCACCACGGACGCGCCATTGTGACGCTTCGGGCGATGCCCACACCATCCGGTGCGGGGCCGCGGAAGCCTCCGTACGAGCTGGAGTGGAGGAAGCAGCTTCTGATTTCTGCGCAGACACTCCCCCGCCCACCAGTGACCATCAGCAGCGTGATGCGTCACGGCGCGGCGAACCCGAGGGCCGACGAGTCGGTCGTCGTCGGGTCAGTCGTCGTCGAGGATGAGTGCGAGGCCGATCCGGGCGAGCGGACCGGTTCCGAAGACGGCGTTCGTCGGCGCCGACAACTGGATGCCACCCCATTCGGCGCCGAAGAGCAGGCCCGGTTCGTCGACGGTGTCGCCGTAGACGAGGAACGGCACCGACTTCGACGTCTCCCCAGGGGCGAACGTGAGCGTGCCCGAGCCAGGTGCGTAGTCAACGCCGGCCTGGGGCTGCGCGAGCGAGTCGATCGTCGCCCAGTTCACCGACACCGTCTGCCCGGACGGCCCCGACAGATCGAACCTCACGAGCAAGGTCGTATCGCCGACGTCGCCTTCGAGCGCCACAGCCGCGCTCGTGACGAGGGTGGGCGGCGGGTCGTCGTCGAGGATGAGCGCGAATCCGATCGCATCGAAGCCCGAGCCGGTCGTGGCGTTGGTCGCCGAGTGGAAGCTCAACCCGGCCCACTCGGCGTTGTAGAGCGTGTTCTCGTCGACCGTGTCGCCGTACACGGTGAACGACGCAGTCGCCGACGTCTCCCCGGGAGCGAACGTCACGGTTCCCGAAGCGGGTTCGTAGTCAACCCCCGGCTCGGGCTGGATCAGTGAGTCGATCGTCTCCCACTCGACGGTGACCGTGTGGGTCGATGGACTGGAGAGCGTGACGGGGACGTTCAGCATCGTGGTACCGCTGTTGCCCTCGATCACCGATCCGATGCCG
>JBBRHS010000158.1:0-6542 GCA_038222385.1 Acidimicrobiia bacterium | reverse complement strand
GATCGACGGGGTCGGGATCGTCGCCGGGACCGACGAGATCGAGGTGCCGCCCATCGAACGGGTCGGGTGGTACCGGTTCGCCGGGACACCCGGCGGGCCCGGCTCGGCGGTGCTGCTCGGCCACATCGACGGCGAGGGCCGTCAGGGAGTGTTCTTCCGCCTGGGCTCCCTTGAGCCGGGTGATCCGTTGCAGGTGGGCCTCGCCGACGGCACCACCCGCAGCTTCACGGTCGTGGGCCGGGACCAGTTCCCGAAGGCCGAGCTCCCGCCCGATTTCTTCTCCCGGGGCGGACCCAGTCGGCTCGTTCTCATCACGTGCGGCGGCTCGTTCGACGAGTCGCTCGGCCGCTATCGCGACAACATCGTCGTGGTCGCCGAGCCTGCCTCCTGACGAATCCCCTGAGGGATCTCATGAGGGATCTCATGAGGAACTCCTCGAGAATCGCGGGCGGGCGTGCAACCGAACGCGCCGCCGATGCGAAGAGACCGTGTGCGACCGGAGGTCGTGAGCGTCCGCAGAATCATGGAGAGGGAGGTCTCAGTGTTCCGAAAAGCATTCCTGGCACCGGTGGTGCTGGCGATCGTGGCCGTGATGGCCGTACCGGCAGGCGCCTCGTGGGGTCGCGGTGGCGGTTCCAACCCCGGCACGATCGTCGACGTGCTCATCGCGAAGAGCAGCACCGACGGGTTCGACCAGAACCCGCGCGACTACGACATCCTCATCACCGCGGCGACGACCGCTGATCTCGTCGGGGCGCTCAGCGACCCGTCGGCGCAGCTCACCGTCTTCGCTCCCGACGACGCCGCGTTCGTCCGCACCGCGCAGACCCTCGGGTTCACCGGTTCCGACGAGGCCGGCGCCTGGAACTTCCTCGTCGGTGCGTTCACCCAGCTCGGCAACGGTGACCCGATCCCGGTGCTCACGACCGTCTTGCTGTACCACGTCGCTCCCGAGCGGCTCCGTGCGTTCCGCGTGCTGTTCTCGCGCCAGATCGACACGCTGGCGAACGCGAGCTTCGGCGTGCGGTTCTTCCAGCTCGTCGACAACGCACCGAAGCTCCCGAACCCGTACCTGAACTTCTTCGCCCTCGACCAGCGGGCGAGCAACGGAGTCATCCACGGCATCACCCGGGTGCTCATCCCGATCGACATCGGCTGAGCCACGGCTGTCGTCGACGCGAACGACGCTCGATCCGGACCCCCGCCGGATCGGGCGTCGTCTCGCGTCCGGCGCGTGCCCTGGGCGCAGTGAGTCAGTGCCCGGCGACCGCGTCGAACGCCGATGGGTACACGACCTGCCCCCGGATGGCGGGCTCGTACGCGGAGAGGCGCATTACCTGGCCGGCTTCCGGCGGCGCCCATGCGGGGATGGGGATGCGGATGCCGAGCGGTGCGGCAGGTTCGAACCCGAACCGTCGGTAGTAGACGGGACTGCCCTCGAGGATGATGCACGGTTCGCCCACCTCGTCGACGAGCTGCGCGACCGCGCGCACGAGCGCGGATCCGATGCCCATCCGCTGCCGATCGGGGGTCACCGCCAACGGGGAGAGCATTGCGATCCGACGTTGCGATGCGCCACCTTCCTCGACGAGCGACGCGTAGCTGACCATCACGTGGCCCACGATCTCGCCGTCGACCTCGGCGACCAACGACCACTCGGCTGCGTACTCCGGCGAGCGGCGGATGGCTTCGACGAGCCGGGCTTCGACCGGTGACCCGAACGCGGCCTCGACGACCGCAGCGATCGCCGACACGTCGGCGGCTTGCTCCGCGCGGATCGCGGCGTGGTCGGCGCCATGGTCGACACCCCTCTCGGGCACTGCTGTCAACCGAGCGATGCCATGCCGCCGTCGACCGGGATGATCGCCCCGGTCAGGTAGGCGCCGGCGCGCGAGGAGAGGAAGATCGCGGCGCCGGCCATGTCGTCGGGCCGGCCGATGCGCTTCAGGGGTGAGCTGGCCGCGATCTGGTCGCCGAACGCCTCGAGGGTCGCGGCCATCATCTTCGACTCGAACGGCCCCGGTGCGATCGCGTTCACGGTGATGTCAGGGGCGAGGCGCTTCGCGAGGTGCCGGGTCAACTGGTGCACGGCGGCCTTCGAGGCCGAGTAGGAGTAGGTCTCCATGATCGGGACGTGGATGCCGTCGATCGAGCCGATGTTGATCACGCGCGACGGTTCCTCCGCCGAACCGGCGGCGCGGAGCTGCGGCAGCAGGAACTTCGTGAGGTGGAACACGCCTTTCACGTTGATCGCGAGGACGCGATCCCACGCCGCGTCGTCGAACGTGTCGAGCGGTGCACCCCAGGTCGCGCCGGCGTTGTTCACGAGGATGTCGAGTCGCTCCTCCCGTTCGGCGATCACGCTCGCGAGGCGGAGGCACTCGGCTTCGGTCGACAGGTCAGCCGGGATCGACATGCACGCACCGCGTTCCGACAGCTCTGCCGCGACTGCGTCGCACACGTCGGCCTTGCGAGACGAGATGTAGACCTTGGCGCCGGCGTCGACGAAGCCCGACGCGATCATGAGCCCGATGCCCCGGGAGCCACCGGTGACGAGCGCCACCTTGCCGGAAACGGAGAAGAGATCGGACATGCGCAGAACCTCGTCGGTCGGAAGCGGTCAGTCGGAGATGCGGAAGGACTGGTCGTCGCCCGGCGCCCGCACCTCGATGATCGGATCGTCGCGATCGTCGAACTCGGTGCGCAACGCGCGAGACATCACGGCGTGCATCATGTAGAGCGACGTGATGTAGGTCAGCTCGAGGATCTCCTCGTCGGACAGCGTTGCGCGCAGCGCATCGAAGACGCCTTCGTCGACGCGTCCGTGGTCGAGCGCGAGGGCATCGGTGTAGGCGAGGACGGCCCGTTCGGCCGGCGTGTAGCAATCGGCCGCGGCCCAATGTGGGATCGCGACGATCTTCTCCTCGGCGACACCCTCGGTCCGGAGCGACTTGCAGTGCTGCGAGAACACGAACTGGCTCCCACACGCCCATCCGACCCGGCACTGCGCGAGCTCTCGCAGCTGCGGATCGAGTGACCGCGCCGGATTCCGGTAGAGCGCGAACCCCGCGACACTGTGTTCGAAGATCTCGGGCACCAGCGCGAACACGGTCCACCAGTCGCCTGGCGTGCCGGTGACGGTGCCGGGCTCGGTCACCGGGTCGCGGTCGCCGAAGAGCATGTCGTAGAGCACCAGCACCGACGGGGCTGCCTCACTGCGGGGGACCTGGCGGAGTCGCGGCATCGGCGGACCCTACCGAGTGCTCGTCGGCGTCGCACGGCCGCGCCACGACACCGGCAGGGGACACGGTTCGCTACGGTCGGAGGCGTGGCGATGGCCGACAAGACGACGATCACCCTCGACGGGCACGCGGTGTCGCTCTCGCATCCCGACAAGGTCCTGTTCCCGGAGCGAGGCGAGACCAAGCGCGACCTTGTCCAGTACTACGTCTCCGTCCGCGAGCCCCTCATGGCCGCGATGGGTGGTCGGCCCGTCCTTCTGCAGCGGTTCCCGAGCGGCGCCGAGGGCTCGTCGTTCTTCCAGAAGCGGGTCCCGAAGAACGCGCCCGACTGGCTGACCACAACGGTCGTCTCCACGCCGAACGGCACGACGTCGGACGCGCTGGTGGTCGCCGATCTCGCGCACGTCGCGTGGGCCGTGAACCTCGGCTGCCTGGGGTTCCACGTCTGGCCGATCCACGCGGTGAACCCCGAGATCGCCGACGAGCTCCGCCTCGACCTCGACCCGAGCCCCGGCGTGTCGTTCGACATGATCCGCGAGGCCGCGCGGGAGGTGCGCGTGCTCCTCGTCGACCACGGGATCGTGTCGTACCCCAAGACGACGGGCAGCCGTGGGGTGCACATCTACGCGCGCCTCGAGGAGCGGTGGAACGCCTACGAGGTGCGCGCCGCCGCCGTCGCTGCCGCGCGCGAGTTGGAACGTCGGCGCCCCGACCTGCTCACCGCGGCGTGGTGGAAGGAGGAGCGAGGCGAGCGCGTGTTCGTCGACTTCAACCAGAACGCGCCGCACAAGACCGTGTTCGGCGCGTGGTCGGTGCGGGCGAACCCCCACGGCCAGGTCTCGACGCCGGTGACGTGGGACGAGCTCGACACCATCGACCCGAAGTCGTTGACCCTGGCGACCGTCCCCGCGCGGCTCGCCGAACTGGGCGACCCGTGGGCGCCGATGTACGACGATCCGCAGTCGATCGAGTCGCTCGTTGCGCAGTACGACCAGGACCTCGCCGACGGGCTCATGGACGCGCCGTGGCCGCCGCAGTACCCGAAGCAGCCCAACGAACCCCCACGCGTCCAGCCGAGCCGGGCCAAGAAGCCACCCCCGGCCGACTGACCAAGGTGCCAGGACGATCACGCGTCTGAGCCTTGATTGCCTCGTGCGTGCGTTCGATTCCACGTGAACCACTTCAGCGGGGGTTCACATGGAAACGAGACGTGCAACACCGCGGAACTCCGCCGGTCCGTTCCATCCGGCCAGCTCCCGACGTTCGGGCTGTACCTCTTTCGGTTGCAGCGGATCGGGTGGAGATCGCTGCCGGTGCCGGTCAGCCCATCCGCTTGACGGTGCGGGCGAGGATGCCGAGCGTCGCCCGGAGCGCGGTCTCGGGGATGATCGGGAAGATGTTCGCCTCCTTCCACTGCGGGTCGATCGACGACCAGTCGTAGTAGGAGGTGACGAGCGTTCCCCCGTCGACGGGTTCGAGCGTGTAGCCGTAGACGTGGCCGATCTGCGGCTTGATCTGGCCCTCGATCGTCCACGCGATCTCACGGTCCCGCTCGAACGTGACGATCTTCACCATCACGTCGTACTTGCCCATCGGGAAGTCGTTGAGCGCCTCGCGGTCCATGTGGATCACGAAGGTGTCACCGACCGCGCCGGCGGGTTCGCCCGTCGCGTCGATGAGCATCCCGGAGCTGTCGATCGTCACGTGCCCGTGCGGGTCGCACAGGATCTCGAAGATCGTCGCCGGGTCGGCCTCGATGGTCCGCTGCACTTCCAACCGTTCGATGGGCGCATCTGCTGCGTTCGTCATTCCCGCATCCTTCCACTCCCTGGACGGTTGAATCCGCTGCGCCGGCTCGACCGCCCGCCGGCTCGAGGCCCGCGCGAGATGTCCACCGGCTCCGCTCCTTCTCCTCCCTGGACGGTCGAATCCGCTGCGCCGGCTCGACCGCCCGCCGGCTCGAGGCCCGCGCGAGATGTCCGCCGGCTCCGCTCCTTCTCCTCCCTGCCTGCGCGATCATCTCCCGGTGCCGCAGGACTGGATGATCGACGAGCTCGCGCACGCCGGCGCCGAGCACCTCGACCCGGGGTTCGTCGCGGCGTACGACCGGAAGCAGGCATTCGATCCTGCGCCCGACGTCGCCACCCTCGTGGATCGCGGGCTCGGGGCGCAGTCGACGCTCGTCGACCTCGGAGCCGGCACCGGCAAGTTCTCCCGGGCGGCCGCGGCGGAGCTCGGGCTCGTCGTCGCGGTCGACATCTCTCCGGCGATGGTCGATGTGCGGCGACGGAGCGTCGACGACGGGGGTCTCGTGAACGTGGAGTGCGTGCGGGGTGGGTTCCTGAGCTACGAACACGCCGGGCCGCCCGCCGACGCCGTCTACACCCGCAACGCCCTCCATCACCTCCCCGACTTCTGGAAGGGCGTCGCGCTCGAGCGCATCGCACGCATCCTGGAACCGGGCGGTGTGCTGCTCGTACGGGACCTGATCTACGACTTCCGACCGCGGGAAGCCGACACGATCTTCGAACAGTGGTTCGCGGGCGCCGCCGAGGATCCGAGCCGGGGGTACACCCGCGCCGACTTCGTCGAGCACATCCGCGCCGAGCACAGCACGTACCGCTGGTTGTTCGAGCCGCTGCTCGCCGCAGCCGGGTTCGACATCGTCGACGTCGAGTTCCGACGGTCGGTGTACGGCGCCTACACCTGCGTGAAGCGGTACTGCGGCGGGTCTCGGTGGTGGGGAACTCGGGATCGGGGAAGACGCGCCTCGCGGCTGCGCTGGCCGATCGGCTCGAGGTGCCCTACGTCGAGCTGGATTCGATCTTCCACCAGCCCGACTGGTCGCCACTGCCCGTCGACGAGTTCCGGGCCCGGGTCGACGAGGTGGCAGACGCCGACGGGTGGGTGGTCGACGGGAACTACTCGGCGGTGCGCGACATCGCGTGGCACAAGGCCGACACCGTCGTCTGGCTCGACCTCCCGCGCCGGGTCGTGATGGGGCAGGTCGTGGCCCGCACGCTGTGGCGCGCGATCCGCAGGACCGAGCTCTGGAACGGCAACCGGGAAGAATGGCGTGACATGTTCTCCCGCAACCCGGAGCAGTCGATCATGTTGTGGTCGTGGACCAACCACGCCAAGTACCACGACCGGTACCTCGCCGCGATGTCGGATGACGCTTGGGGACATCTGACGTTCGTCCGGCTGGGTTCCCGCACCGACGTCGAGCAGTTCCTGGTGGCCTCGTGAAGATCGAACGACTCGGTCCCGTCGACGTCGAGCGGGCGCTCGTGCTCGAAG
>JBBRHS010000157.1:0-6600 GCA_038222385.1 Acidimicrobiia bacterium | reverse complement strand
CTGCCCCTTCTCGGTCCCGGCCACGAGGTACCAGGTCGGGCCCTTGCTCGCGAGCCCGAGCGGATGGATCACCCGCGTCGTCGTCTCTCCGGTGCGCGCGACGTACCCGAGCGTGACCTGCTCACCCTGCACGACCGCGTCCTGTACCGCGTCGAGGTGCTCCGGCGGCGGTCGCTCCGTCGACGGCCGACCCCACCCCGTCGGGTCGACGACGACCGCGCTCGACGCCGCCTCGGCCGACTCCCGGAACGGTTCCGGCAACGCGCTCACGAGCTTGCGCAACGCTGCCTTCACCTTGGGCGTCGCGGTCGACGCGGGCCCGGCCACGAGGAACAACGCCCGCGTCTCCGCTGCGGTGAGGCCGCTGAGGTCGGTGCGCGCGCCACCGATGAGCTGCCAGCCCCCGTTGCGGCCCTGCTGGGAGTAGACCGGCACTCCCGCCGTGCTCAGGGCTTCGAGGTCACGCCGAGCTGTCCGTTCCGACACCTCGACCTCGGCCGCGACCTCTGCCGCGGTCACCCGGCCCCGAGCCTGGAGCAGCAGCAGGACGGCCATCAGCCGATCGGCACGCACCCGGTGATCCTCCCACCGGAACCGGCCACCTGCTGACCGGTTCACGGCGTCGCGGCGTCGCGGCGGGTTCATCCCTCGCGGGCTCCGGCGCCGGATACTGGTGCAACGGAGGGGGACGTCTCCGCACCCGAGGTCGCGAACGATGAGCACCGCCACACATCCTGTGCCCGACCCGGCGGCGCCCCACCTGACGATCCCCGAAGTCGGGTCGACGACGACCGCGATCGCCCTCATGTTGCACGGCGGCCGCGAGGTCGGGGACGGCCCGGTCCGACCGTGGCAGGGCGCGGTCCTCCGGCTGCGACCCTTCGCCACCGCGATCCGACGGCACGACCCCACGGTGGCGGTGACGTCGCTGCGCTATCGGCGCCGAGGCTGGAACGGCTCGGGCGAGGATCCGCTCACCGACGTCGGCTGGGCCCTCGACGCACTCCGAGCGACCGTCGGACAGGTCCCGGTGGTGCTGGTCGGCCACTCCATGGGAGGTCGAGCCGCGCTCCGCTCGGCCGGCGACCCTTCGGTCGTCGGTGTCGTGGCGCTCGCGCCATGGCTCCCGCGCCGCGAACCCGTCGCCCAACTCGCCGGTCGCGACGTCGTACTGCTCCATGGTGCGCGCGACCGGACCACCAACCCGTTCGGGACCGCCGCCTTCGCCGAACGCGCTGCGGGGGTCGCCGATGCGGTCGTTTCGCTCCGCATCGGCGGGACGGGCCACGCGATGTTGGCCCGGGCCGACGTGTGGCACCGCCTCACCGCAAGCTTCGTCGCCGCCATCGCCACCGGCACACCGATCGAATCGAGCCGGCTCCCGGTCGATGGTGTGCTCTCGACCCGACCGGAGACGGCATGACCCCCTCGAACCAGCGCTCGTCCCGGCCGGCCGCGGCGGTGATCGGCGCCGGCGTCTCCGGGCTCACCGCCGCGTTCCTCCTGCAGCGCGAGTACGACGTGACGCTCTTCGAACGCGACGACCGCCTCGGGGGCCACGCCCACACCCACGACGTCGTGACCCCCGACGACCGGATCGTGCCCATCGACAGCGGGTTCATCGTGCACAACCGGGAGACCTATCCGAACCTCATCCGACTGTTCGCCGAGCTCGGGGTCGAGACCCAGCCGAGCGACATGACGATGTCGGTGACCTGCGCGGGTTGCGGCCTCGAGTACTCAGGTGGCGACGGCATCCGCGGCGTGTTCGCGCAGCCTCGCAACCTCACCAACCCCGCGTTCCTCGGGCTGCTGGCCCAGGTGAGCGGGTTCCAGCGCCGAGCCCGCCGCCTGCTCGCCGCCGACGGTCCCGGCGCCGGGACACCCGGCATCACCCTCGGCGAGTTCCTCGCCGCCGGCCGATCGACCCCGTACTTCGTCCGGCACTTCGTGATCCCGCTCGTCTCCGCCGTCTGGTCCTGCCCGCCCGACACCGCGCTGGCCTACCCCGCCCGTTCGCTGTTCCAGTTCCTCGAGCACCACGGGGTGCTCCGCCTCACCGGCGCGCCGAAGTGGCGCACGGTCACCGGCGGCTCGCGCAGCTATGTCGAACGACTCGTCAAGGAGATCACCGCGACCGAGGTCGGCACCCCCGTTCGGTCCGTCCGCCGTCTCGGCGACGGTGTCGAGGTGCGCGACGACGCCGATCACGCCCGCACGTTCGACCGGGTGGTCGTCGCCACCCACGCCGATCAGGCCCTCGCGCTCCTCGCCGAGCCAACCGCAGCCGAGCGCACCACGCTCGGCGCGTTCACTTACTCGCGGAACGAGACGGTGTTGCACACCGATGCGTCATTGCTCCCGCGGAGTCCCCACGCGCGCGCTTCGTGGAACTACCGGCTGCGGAGTTGCGACGGGGGCCACGCCGGCGTGCAGGTCAGCTACTCGATGAACCGGCTCCAGCGCCTCGACGAACCGCTCGACTACGCCGTCACCCTCAACGGTGGCGCCGACATCGACGAGCGCGCGGTGATCGCCCGGATGCTCTACACCCATCCCGTGTACACCTCGGAGTCGGTGGCGGCGCAATCCGGCCTCGAAGCCCTCAACCGGGACCGACTCGCCTTCGCCGGCGCGTACCACGGATGGGGATTCCACGAAGATGGTTGCGCCGCGGGCGTCCGGGCCGCACACTCGCTGGGGGTGAGGTGGTGACCACAGCGACCCTCTACCGCACGAAGATCCGCCACGCTCGGACCGAGACCGTGGACCACCGGTTCGCGTACCGCCACGTGATGTGGCTCGTCGACGTCGACGATCTGCCGACCGTGTCGCCCTGGCTCCGGCCCCTGCTCGCGTTCGACGCGAGTGACCACCTCGGCGATCCCGACGCGACGATCCGCGCCAACGTCGACGCGTTCCTCGCCGAACGCGGCATCGACCTCGACGGCGGGCGCGTGCTGATGCTCGCCAACCCGCGCTCACTCGGTCACGCGTTCAACCCGCTCACCGTCTACTGGTGCACCAACGCCGACGGCACCCCGGCCGCAGTGATCGCGGAGGTCCACAACACCCACGGCGAGCACCACTGCTACCTGCTCCACACCGATCCGAACGGTCACGCGACGGTGCCGAAGGAGTTCTACGTCTCACCGTTCTTCGCGGTCGACGGCGCCTACGACATCCGGTGCAGCCGGCCCGACGACGACCTCCGCGTCTCCATCACCCTCCGTCGGGGCCCGGACCGCGATCCCGCCTTCACCGCGACCCTCACCGGTCGGGTCGATCACCCGGTGCGGTCGGTGACTGCAGCTGCCCTCCGCCACCCGTGGTCGAGTT
Source organism: Acidimicrobiia bacterium (assembly GCA_038222385.1). Lineage (GTDB taxonomy): Bacteria > Actinomycetota > Acidimicrobiia > IMCC26256 > JANYLB01 > JANYLB01. The sequence continues at coordinate 3,261 of JBBRHS010000157.1, read as the reverse complement.
GGCGCGTCTCCGCGTTGATCCGCTGGGAAGGGCTGCGGCTGTGGCTCCGGCGTATCCCCGTCGTTCGCTGGAAGCCCCACGCCGCCCCGCAACCCGTCTTGCCCGAACCCGCATGGCCCGAACCCGAATGGGAGGAGAGCGCCCGATGAGCATCGCGCGCGAGGAACTGCTGACCACCGTCGAACCGGTCGACGGGCCGTGGCGCGCGTTGCCGCCCACACCGCACCGGCCGGTGCACGCGCGGATCGCCCGCGCCTTGTTGCACCGGGCCGTGAACCGTCTCCCGGTCCGGGTCGAGCTCCCCGACGGTTCCACCACTGGCGCGGGCTCGGCGTTCGACCCGCTCATCCGGATCCGCAGCGACGCGTTCTTCCACCGGGTCGGATCCCAGGGACTGATCGGGTTCGGCGAGTCGTACATGGCTCGCGACTGGGACACCGACGACATCGAGGCTGCCCTGCGTCCGCTCGTGGAGAACGCGCTCACCCTCGTCCCGCAGTGGATGCAACGCCTGAAGCGGTTCTACGTGCAGCACCTTCCGTCGAACGAGACCAACACCGTCTCGGGCGCGCAACGCAACATCGCCCGGCATTACGACCTCTCGAACGACTTGTTCGAGTTGTTCCTCGACGAGACCATGACCTACTCCTCGGCGCGATTCCAGCCCGGCGACACCCTGGCCGAGGCACAGACCCGCAAGATCGACCGGCTCCTCGACGCCACCGGCGTCACGGGCGGCACACGCCTGCTCGAGATCGGATCGGGATGGGGTGCGCTGGCGATCCGCGCCGCCCGTCGGGGCGCGACCGTGACGACGCTCACGCTCTCGCGCGAGCAGCAGCAGCTCGCACGTCGGCGCATCGCCGACGCCGGGCTCTCGGACCGCGTCGACGTCCAGTTGCGCGACTACCGCCAGGCCGAGGGGCAGTACGACGCGATCGTGAGTGTCGAGATGATCGAAGCGGTCGGCGCCCAGTACTGGCCGACGTTCTTCCGGGTGCTCGACCGGGTGCTCGCACCCGAAGGCCGCGTCGGACTCCAGGCGATCGTGCTCGAACACGACCGGATGCTCGCGACCCGCGACCAGTACACCTGGGTCCACAAGTACATCTTCCCGGGCGGCGCGCTGCCGTCGATCCCGGCCATCGACGAGACCCTCCGCGTCCACACCACACTCCGCATCACCGAGCAGCACGCGTTCGGCTACGACTACGCGAAGACACTCGGGCTCTGGCGGGCCCGGTTCGACGCCAACTGCAATGCCGTCGACGACATGGGGTTCGACGAAACGTTCCGCCGCATGTGGGACTTCTACCTCGCGTACTCCCAGGCCGGCTTCGCCACCGACTACCTCGACGTCGTGCAACTCCTCCTCGAGCGGGACGGCTGAGATGGCGCGCCACGGGTCCCTCGCCCGAACCCTCGCCGAGCCCGTCACCCGACTCGTCGGCGCCGAGCTCCCGGTTCGGATCCGGGCCTGGGACGGGAGCGAGGTCGGCCCGGGCGACGCGCCGGTGGCGATCATCCGATCCCGTCGTGCGTTGCGCCGCATGGTGTGGAGCCCCGGCGAGCTGGGCCTCGCTCGCGCCTACGTGACCGGCGACCTCGACGTCGAGGGCGACCTCGAAGACGGCTTCCGCCGGATGCGGCGATTCGCCCGTGACCACGGCGCGCGGATCCACGTCGAGCCCCGCGACTACGCGACCGTCGTCGGCGCCGCGGCGCGACTCGGCGCGATCGGCCCTCCACCCCGGCCACCTGCCGCGGAGGCGAAGGTCGGGGGGCGGCTGCACAGCAAGGCGCGTGATGCCCAGGCGATCGCGCACCACTACGACCTCTCGAACGACTTCTACGAGCTGATCCTCGACGAGAACATGGCCTACTCGTGCGCCTACTGGACCTCTGACGCGTGCGACTACACCCTCGCCGACGCCCAACACGACAAGCTCGAACTCGTCTGCCGCAAGCTCGCGCTCGTCCCCGGCATGCGGCTGCTCGACGTCGGCTGTGGCTGGGGTTCGCTGAGCATCCACGCGGCCCGGTTCCACGGGGTGCAGGTCACGGGCGTCACGGTGTCGCGCGAGCAACTCGACTTCGCCCGCAAGCGGGCCGCCGATCTCGGTCTCGCCGACCGCATCGACTTCCGACTCCAGGACTACCGAGACGTCGCCGACGGCCCCTACGACGCCGCGACGTCGATCGAGATGGGTGAGCACGTCGGCGACGAGCACTACCCGGAGTTCGTCGGGAACCTGCATCGGCTGCTGCGAGACCACGGCCGCCTGGTCGTGCAGCAGATGTCGCGCGGCTCCGTCGCGCCGGGTGGCGGCCCGTTCGTGGAGGCCTACATCGCGCCCGACATGCACATGCGCCCGGTGGGCGAGACCGTCGGCCTCGTCGAAGCCGCCGGGTTCGAGGTGCGAGACGTCCACTCGCTGCGCGAGCACTACGCCCGCACGGCTCGGGCCTGGCGCGCCACGTTCGAGTCCCGGTGGGACGACGCAGTGGCGCTGGTCGGAGAAGAGACGGCCCGGGTCTGGCGGCTCTACCTCGTGGCCGGGGTGCTCGCGTTCGAAGAGCGCAGCATGGGCGTCGACCAGATCCTCGCGGTGAAGCCGGATCGAGCCGGTGGGACAGGGATGCCACCCACGCGGGCAGACTGGCGTTCGTGAGCGGATTCCCCGTCGGTCACTTCGCGACCGGACTCGTCGTCACCGCCGTCGCCGTCGTGGTCATGATGCTGGTCACCTGGCTGATCGGCCTGAAGATCGGTCGCTTCGACGTCGTCGACGCCGCGTGGGGGCTCGGCTTCGTGCTCGTGGCCATCGCCAGCTTCGCGTGGTCGTCGGGCGCGTGGTCGTCGGGCGGAGGCGACGACACCCGCCGACTCCTCGTCCTGGCCCTCACCGCGATCTGGGGCATCCGTCTGGCGACCCACATCGCGCTCCGATCCCGGGGCAAGGCCGAAGACCCGCGCTACGCGGCGATGTTCGCGAAGTCGAAGTACTCGCCGGCCGTCCACGCGCTCGTGTTCGTGTACCTGACCCAGGCCGCGGTGCTCTGGTTCATCTCGTTCCCGGTGCAGGTGGCGATGTACGAACCTGCCGAGGTCAACTGGCTGGCCGGACTCGGGATCGCGGTGTGGGCGCTCGGGTTCTGCTTCGAAGCCGTCGGCGACAGGCAGCTGCAACGCTTCCGCGACGACCCCGCGAGCGCGGGGCAGGTGATGGACCGGGGCCTGTGGCGCTACACCCGCCATCC
>JBBRHS010000156.1:0-6631 GCA_038222385.1 Acidimicrobiia bacterium | reverse complement strand
GACCGGTACCTGTGGGTCGATCTTCCCGAACTCGATCGGCCACGAGCTCGTCGAGCGGGTCGCCGGTCCCGACGCGATCGTCCGGCCGGTGTTCCGGGCCGGGGACGCGCTCCTGTTCGACGAGCGCTTCGTCCACCGCAGCGCGGTCAGCAAGGGAATGACCGGACATCGCTACGCCGTCGAGTCATGGTTCTTCCCCGCCTCGAACTTCCCGCCGAAGTACCGGGGTCTCGCCTTCTAAGTGGCCGAGATCAGGAACCACGCTCGACGACGCGCGCCGGTACCCCGACCGCGGTGGCGCCCGCCGGCACGTCGTCGACGACGACCGCGTTCGCACCGATGCTGGCCCCGGCGCCGATCTGCACCGGTCCCACGATCTTCGCCCCGGTGCCGATGTGGACGCGAGCCCCGATCGTCGCGCCCTCGAAGTCCGCGGCCTTGAGCCCGATCGTGACGAACGGGGCGATGGTGGTGCCCCGATCGATCTCGACGAAGCCGTCGATGACGACCTGACCGTGCGGCAGGTAGATCCCAGGCCGGATCACCACCGGATCGCCGATGCTGACCTGGCCGGTGACGATCGCGAGCCGGTGTACCAGCCGGGGAACCACCCGGACCCCTGCCGCCTGAGCGGCGGCCTTGAGGCGGTAGAGGACGAGGGCCAGGAACGCGTCGGTCACAACGGCGAGCCGGGCGGCCTGGACCAGGGCGTCTGGGCGCGAGCGGAACTCGAAGCGCTCACCACGGTTCGCGGCGGCGAGTCGGGCATCGGCGACGACGGCCTCGAGGAAGCGCGGATGCTCCGCGCGGACCTCGGACCGTGACCGGATCCGCGACCGGGGCCCGCGTCGCGCGGCGGGCGGCGTTGCGTCGTCCCCCATCGGAGCAACACTACTGTCGCAACCTCCTGCGTTCGCCGCGTGGCCTCTGCCCACTTGCAGTGACCGTTCCGACCTCGGAGACTGTTGCGATGAACAACCACTGGGCCTTCCTCCCCATGCAGGCGTCGAACGACCTCCTCGGCGACCCGGCGGGGTTGCGCGCCCGGATGGCCGACGACGGCTACCTGTACTTCTCCGAGTTGCTCGACCCGAACCGGATCCGCTCGCTCCGCAAGCAGATGCTCACGGCATTGGCCGGTCACGGGTGGGTGGCGTCCGAGGAGGGCTACTTCCTCGCCGGGCGCTGCATCCGGACGCCGCTGCGCGAAGGAGAACCCGAGTACCTCGAGGCCTACGACGACATCCAGCGCCTCGAGGCGTTCCACACGCTCGCTCACGACGACGCGCTGCTCGACACGATGCGCCAGGTGCTCGGCGACACCGCGTTCCCCCACCCGCTGAAGATCGCCCGCCTCAGCTTCCCCGATCACTTCGAGGCTTCGACTCCTCCCCACCAGGACTATCCGAACAACCAGGGCACCGAAGCCCTCACCGCCGCGTGGATCCCGGTCGGAGCGATTCCCGACGAGCTCGGCGGGCTCGCCGTGCTGCGGGGTTCGCACAAGTGGGGTCTCCTGCCGCTCGACGTGCACCTCGGCGCCGGGAATCGACGGGCCGTCGTCCCCACGGAGGTCCTCGAAGCGTGCCGGTGGACGACCACCGACTTCGCGATGGGCGACGTACTCCTCTTCCAGTCGCACACCGTCCACGCGTCGCTCCACAACGCGTCGGAGTTCTTCATGCGGCTCTCGGTCGACTTCCGGTACCAGGTCGAGGGAGAAGCGCTCTCCGACCTCGTGCTGGAGCCGCACTTCCAGCGTCTGAGCTGGGAGGAGATCTACCGGGACTGGCGGTCGACGAGGTTCCAGTACTACTGGAAGGAGCTCGACTTCAGCGTCGTGCCGTTCGAGGACCTCGGGGTCGCGGGGCGGGTTCTCCCCGAGATGTCGAAGGAGGAGATCAGCCGGTTCGTCGCGTATGAGAAGCGGCGCGATGTCCGTACCCAACGGCGGCTGCAGGCGCTGTCGGAGGTGCTCGACCCCGACCACGGCGCGTCGCCTGGGCCCGATGGGACCACCTGAGCACGCTCGTCTACTCTCCGTCGGATGAGGAGATGGCTGGCGAAGTTCAGGTGGGGAGCCGCGGCGATCGTCGCGCTCGCCCTGGTCGCCGTGGGCGTCGGCGGCTACATCGTCTACACCAGGGTGCTCAACGACTCGTCCGACGACGCCCCGGTGGCGACCACGGTCGAGACACCCGAGCAGTGGTTCGGCGACCGGCTGCCCTCCGCCTGTGGGTCCCTCGAACAATTCCGCAACAGCGCGGTGTTCGCCTACACCGTGGTGTACACGGCCCGGCTCAGCGGGAGCCCCTGGCCGACCGCGCAGGCAACCGCGATGCGGCAGCTCCGCAGGATGCAGGTCGCGTCCGAGGAGCTGATGGCCGACGCGACCCCCCAGGGAAAAGCCAAGATCACCTCGATGATCGAGTACCAGAACCAGTTGCGATCAGCGGTCGAGGCGGCGCCCTCGCCGGCGGTCTACTTCAAGCTGAACGCTTCGTTCGCGACCCCGGAGCAACGCGAGGTCAACAACCAGATCCTCGCCCTCGCGGACAAGTGTCGGAGCTGACGGCGCCCGGCGGCGTCCGGCCCGAGGAGATCACGTGAGCAGCCATCGGTGGCTCGACGCCCAGCGCGTCGAGGTGAAGGGCTCGACGTTCGTGGCGGCCATGGTGCCACCGGCTGACCTCCGCGACGAGTTCATCATGGTCAAGTCGCCGGCGCTCGTCTCCCAGTACCTCGAGCTGTTCGAGACCGAACGGCCGGAGCACATCGTCGAGCTCGGCGTGAAGACCGGTGGCTCGACCGCGCTCATCGCGCTCGCAGCCGAGCCTTCGCTCGTCCTGGCGATCGACCTCGAGGAGCAGGTGCCCGAGCAACTCGCCCGGCTCATCGAGACCCGGGGCCTCACCGAGTCCGTGGTCCCGGTGTTCGGTCTGGACCAGAACGATCGGGCCGCGCTCACGCGGGCCGTCGACGCGCATCGGCCCGAGCGGGGCTTCGACCTGGTCATCGACGACGCATCGCACATCCTCGGTCACACGAGGACCTCGTTCGAGGTGCTCTTCCCCCGCCTCCGACCGGGCGGCCTCTACATCGTCGAAGACTGGAACGCCGACTGGGAGGTCGCGGTCTACCTGGAGCGGGCCCATGGCGCCTCCCTCGACCTCGACGAGCGCGTGGCCAAGGTGAACCAGGTGTTCAACGTGATCAACGCCCCGGCGAACGGGCTGAACGAGCACGTCCTCGCCGAGCTCGACGAAGCGGCTGCGAAGGCGTACCGCGACGACTCCGAGGCTGCGCCCCGGACCTTCCTCGAGTCTGCAGCCGCCGCAGTCGACCGGGCCGACCCCGCGAGCTTCGCCGCGCTCGACCTCCAGGCGACCGCCCGGTGGCGACCCCTGACCGACCTCGCGGTCGACTTCATGATGATCCGGGCCTCCCAGCCCGGCCTCATCGACGAGGTCACGATCGACGGCGACTGGCTGACTGCCCGCCGTGGTCCGGTCGAGTTGCCCCTCGACGGGTTCGGCCTCGACGACTGGCGAACCGACTTCTTCGGCTACCTGCGCTGACCGGCTGCGTTTCGCTCGTCGTACAGGCGCTCGGCGAAGTCGTAGAACGCGAGGTCGAGGGCGTTGTCGGCTTCGATCCGCTCGATCAGATGCTCCGGCGCGTCCTCGGGTTCGGTGACGTTCGACCGGACCGCATCACCGATGCGGAGCCCGTAGCGCGCCGCGAAGCCGGGCCAGAACTCCTCGAACCGGGGCTGGAGGCCGAACCCGTCGAGACCGGCGAGGGCCTGCTGGGCCTGTTCGAGCCGCTCCGGCGAGTCGCCGACGTCGGTGAGCACCCCGTCGCCGGCGGCCATCTCGTCGGCGCCGATCGAGAACATGCGGACCATGTGGTTGCGCACGAGACCGTTGAAGCGGAACGGGTCGTCGTAGATCTCCTCGAGGGAACGCTCGCGGTCGTCGCGATTGATCTTCTTCTGGTGCCGCAGGTACGAGAGGGTCCGCTCGACGGGCGGCCGCAAGATGCTCACCGTCACGAAATCGGCGTCGAGCAGGTCGACCGTCGACAGGGGGAAGTGTCCCGCGACGAGGCGGATCTCGTTGCGCCGGGCCCCCCAGCGGTCCAGGAGGTGGGAGACGGAGATCACCGAGAGTCGCTTGTCCCGGCCGTCGGTCGAGTTCGGGTAGACGGCGGCTTCCTCGAACGTGGCCCGGAACCGGTCGCGCAGCGTCGTCCCCGCCGTCTTCTGCAGGTGGACGATGAAGAACCGTGTCGGCTCACTCGGCACGGACGGCGCGCTCCTCTTCCGGTGATCGGGTCGGGTCGGGTCACTGTAGGACCGACTGCCGAGGAGCGGACAGTTGGCGGGCCCGCGCTCGGACCAGCATGATGAAGCCATGAGTCACCCGTCCGACGACCTCGCGGTCGATCCGATCGATGCCCTCGCCGCGGCGTCGGCCCTCGAGCAGGAGGGGCGCCCGGTCGAGGCGATCCGGCTGCTCACCGACGCCGACCGACGCGTTCGCGACCCGCGCCTCGAGGAGCGCCTCGTGTCGCTGCGCCACCACGCGTTCGACGCGCTCGACCGGCGGGTTCCCACCGACCTGCTCCCGCCGATCACCGCCGATCCCGGGCCGACCCCGCCGCTCGAACCCGTCGCGCTCGCCGACCTGACCCCCGAGGTCCTGCGGGCGGGGCTGGCCCGCAACGGCTGCGTCTGGGTGCGGGGCCTGGCCTCGCCCGACCAGGTCGACATCCTCGCCCACGGGATCGACCGCGCGCTCGGCGGGTACGACGACGCCGAGGCCGGGGTGCCGGTCACCGACACCTCGCCCTGGTACGTGCCGTTCGAGCCGCAACCCGGGAAGTACCGGGTCGGCGGACGGCGCAACTGGGTGCGCGCGAGTGGCGCCGTCTGGACCGTCGACTCACCCCGAATGCTCTTCGAGCTCTGCGACCTTCTCGAGGACCGCGGGATCGACGACCTCGTCACCGCGCACCTCGGCGAGCGACCGGCGCTGTCGGCCAACAAGTGCACGCTGCGGCGGGTGCCGGTGGACACGAACACCAACTGGCATCAAGACGGTGCGTTCCTCGGCGCCGAGGTGCGGACCCTGAACATCTGGCTCGCGCTCTCCGACTGCGGGACCGACTCCCCCGGTCTCGAGATCGTGCCCCGCCGGTTCGACACCGTCCTCACCACCGGGACCGAGGGGGCCATGTTCGACTGGTCCGTGTCGCCCGAGGTCGTCGCCGACGCGGCCGGTGACGTTGCCCTGGTCACCCCCGACTTCCGGGCCGGCGACGCCCTGCTGTTCGATCACCTGCTCCTGCACCGGACCGCGGTGGGGCCCGACATGACGCGCGAGCGCTACGCGATGGAGACGTGGCTCTTCGCGCCGTCGTCGTATCCCGAGGGTCAGATCCCCGTGGTCTTCTGACGGGCGAACTCGTAGAGCTCGACGTCGAGTGCGTTGTCGTCGGCGATCCGAGCCGCGAGGCCGCCCGGTACCTCGACCGGCGTGCTGCGGTTCATGAACACGGCGGGACCGAGGTCCCACCCGAAGCCGGCCGTCAGCCGGCCGCAGAACCCGTCGAGATCCTCCTGGAACCCGACGACGTCGATCTCCCCCAGCCGCTTCTTCGCGCGCTCGAGCCGGGCCCGAGTGAACTCGATGTGCGTCAGCACCCCTTCGTCGCTCATCTCGTCGGCCGTGAGCGAGAGCATCTTCACCATGTGGTTGTGCACCAGCTCGAAGCGGATCGGATCGGCGTAGATCTCCTCGAGCGTCCGGTCCTGGTCCTCGGGCGTCTGCTCGCGATGGTGCCGCAGGTACGACAACGTGCGCTCGACGGGGTCACGGAGCAGCGTCAGCGTGGTGAACCGAGCGCCGAGAAGGTCGACCGTGCAGAGCGGGAAGTGCCCGGCAACGACCCGGATCTCTTCGCGTCGCCGACCCCAGCACTCGCGGAGATGCGGAACCGAGAGCACCGTGGCCGGGGGCTCGCCGTCGTCGGGACCGGGATAGAGCTCGATCGGATCGAACTCGCACTGCAGGCGACGCCACAGCGCGGTGCCTCCGGTCTTCTGGAGGTGGAGGAAGAAGAACTGTCGGCCGTCGTGGGACACGTCGCTCCGGTCAACTCGTGCGGCGGAGGAACCCACCCGGGTTGAAGGTGAGTCCGTGCTTCTCCCACGAGGTGTCGACCACGAACCCGCCGTTCACCGAGAGGATCCTGCGGAGGGCCTCGGTCGGCCCCGGTCCGTAGCCTGGCCACACCGGCCGGCCGTTGACGATGGTGTTCTCCACGATCGCGTAGGAACCGACCGGCACGAACGGCGCCAGCGCGGCGAACTCCTGGACGATCCGCGGGGCGCGGACGTCGGAACCGAGGATGACCATCGCGTGCGACTCGTCGCCCGTGAGCTCCCGCACCCCGCGCACCGCCGCGTCCTCGTGTGGGCTCCGTTGCACCACGGAGATCCGGGGATGCTCGGGTCTCGCTCCTCGATCGGTGCCGACCGATATCACGCGACCGTGGCCGAGAAGGTCGCAGATCGACGCGAGGAACAGTGCGCGACTGCCGCCGGCGGTCCCTGTCTCGATGATCC
>JBBRHS010000155.1:0-6665 GCA_038222385.1 Acidimicrobiia bacterium | reverse complement strand
GAGGCCCAGACCGTCGCGCCCGCGCCCGTCGCGCCCGCCCCCGTCTCCGCGCCGACCGAGCGCCTCGCGGGCGGATGGTGGTCGTCGCGAGGCCTGCAGACCCAGTCGGGGGCCGAGACGGTCACCGGCGCCGACGGTGCGACCACGCGGTCGATCGACGTGACCTTGCCCGTCGGCGGGTGGTTCACCGGCGCGGTGCAGGATCCCGCGGCGAACCCGGTCGACGGGATCTGCATCACGCCGGTGTCGGCGAGCAACGACTGGGACGGCGGGACGACCACGCCGTCGAACGGTGGCCGCGCCGGCCAGTTCGAGACCCAGGTCGTGATCCCGGGCCAGTACCGGCTCGCGGTGAACGACTGCGGCAGCCGGTCCGGGCTCTTCGCCCGGGGCTGGATCGGCCGCGACGGCACGTCGGTGAGCGCGTTCGAGCGCGACGCGCTGACCTTCGACGTCGCCGGTTCCGGCATCGACGTCGGGACCCTGACACTCCGATACGGCACCCGGATCGCAGGAACCGTCACCGACGAGACCGGCGCACCCGCGTCGGGAATCTGCGTCGGCGTGGTCGGCGACGACTGGCAGTGGGTGGGGGGCGGCAACACCGGTCGCGACGGCGCCTACACGACCGACGCGCTGCCCGAAGGCGACTGGGCCCTGTACTTCAACGACTGCAACGCGACGCCCACGCTCGTCGGCACGTTCTGGGACGGATCGCCGACCGGTACGCGCGAGTTCGACGGAGCGCGGCGGGTCCGCACCGATGGCTCGACCGAGAACCTCACCGGGTACGACCAGGCGATGCTCTTCGGCGGTCTGATCTCGGGGTCGGTCCGCACCACCGCGGGGCCACAGGGCGACGTGTGCGTCGACGCCGGACACCTGACCGGGACCGACAGGTGGGAGTGGTTGGCCGGCACCCGGAGTGCGTCTGATGGCTCGTTCCGGTTGGGGCCGATCCCCCCGGGCGACGCCGTGATCCACGCGAACGCGTGCGACGGCGGTTCCGCCGTGATCCAGGGTCTGTACGCCGGGCCCGGAGTTCCCCTCACCCGCGACTTCGCCGACGCAGCCGTGCTACGCGTCGCGCTCGACCCGCCGATCTCGGGAGTCGACATCACCGTCGAGATCGGGGCGATGCTCTCGGGCGTCGTGACCGGGAACGGCGCACCGCTCGCCGACGCCTGCGTCACTGCGCTCGATCCCACCACCGGCCTGACCGGGAGCGACGGCACCGAGTCGGACGGCACGTGGACCACGGTCGTCCCGCCCGGCAGGTACCTCGTGCAGGCCAGCAGTTGCCGCTCGGGCCAAGCGCTCGCGAGCCGGTTCTACGAGAACGCGTCCGACCCGGCCGGCGCCCGGACCGTGCCCACCGCATCGGGTGACACCGTCACCGGTCTCGACATCGACCTCCCGAGCGCGAACCCCGGCGCGATCCGCGGTCGGCTCGTGACCAGCACCGGTGCCGCGCCCCAGGCGTGCCTCGTCGTGGTCGCGCCCGACACCGAACCCGTCGCGTTCGCGCCGAACGCGTCCGACGGCACCTTCGACCTCACCGGCATCTTCCCGGGCTCGTACCTCGTGGCGATCGCGGGCTGCGAGTTCCCCGACGAGGGGTTGCCCCCGGGGGTGACCGACCCGGCCGATCCGTCGATCGTGTACCCGCTCCAGTGGTCGTCGGGCCGATCGCTCACCCAGGACACCCTCTGGGTCGATCCGGCCTGGGTGACGGTCACGTCCGACGCGGCGACCGACCTGGGCACGATCTGCCTCCAGCCGTGCGCCGACCCGACCGTCGTGGCCCAACCGGCCCCGACCGAGCCGACGACCGAGCCCACGCCCGAGCCCACGCCCACGACCCCTGTCCCGGATACCCCCGTCACGGGCACGCCCACCGGGTTCGCCACCGATCCGGCTCCGGCCACCGGGACCGAGACCCCCGCCGCGGCCACGTCGATCTCGACCGACATCCTGGCCGCGCGGGCGATCGCACCGGCCCCGCCCGCCGCCGCGGCCGACGCCGAACGCGCCGATCCCAGCGCGACTGCCGACGAGACCGAGGAAGCCGACGCGACCCGCGTGATCGCGGGCGAGACCCAGGCCGCGGCCGCCCGTCGAACCGGTTCGAACGAGACCGGCGGCGACGGTGGCGCGCAGTCGTGGTGGTGGGTGTTCGTGCTCGCCGCCGTGATCGCGACCATCGCGGTCGGGGTGCCGTGGCTGCGGGGCCGCTCGGCATCCTGATCTCGCAGTCTGGCGCGCTGGCCGCACCGACTGCTTGTCTACCCAGATGAAGAACCGCGAACTGCCACGGACCGGCTCGACCCGTCGCGGAGCCCGATGGGTCGTCGTGGTCGCGCTCCTCGCGCTGCTCGCGCTCCTCGCCGCGTGCGGCAGCGGCAGCAACGACGACGCGACGGACGACACGACCAACGACACCTTGGCCGAGCAGGAGTCGTCGAAGGACGCCGACTCGAAAGGCGACGCAGACGAGACTGCCGACGACCCGGTCCGGGCGGTCACGGTGAGCGCCGACCTCGCCGATCCGAACGGTCCGTTTCCCACGTTCGACGACAGCGCCGGGAGCGGGTTCTACGGCAACGACGTCTACACCGTCGTCACCAAGCCGACTGAGGCCAAGACCGTGAGCGCGTACGGCCGGGACGACTTCGGTCAGACGACGTCGATCGTCGCCGGCGTCGATAGCACCGGTGCACCCGCCGACGCCGGGTTCGGCCTGGTGTGTCGCATGCAGGACGGCGAGAACTACTACCGGTTCGGTATCGGCAACGACGGCACGTACTCGATCGCCGTCGTCGTCGACGACGAAGCCGCCCTGCTCACGAGCGACGACGGCTTCTGGAGCGAGAGCAACCTGATCGACCCCGCGGCGCGGACCTTCGAGCTGGAGGCGAGATGCTTCGGCGACGACCTCGAGCTGTACGTGAACGACCAGCTCGTCGACTCGGTGACCGACGACACCTACACGTCGGGCTCCGTCGGGGTGTTCTCGGAGACCTTCACCGCGCCGAACGCATCGGTTGCGTTCACGTCGTTCGGCGCGTCCGGCGCCTTCGATTCCGGCGTGCTCGTCCCGCAGGACGAGTTCGACGCCTGGCGGGCCTTCTTCCTCAACACTCCCACCGAGATCACCAAGTGCGAGCTCACCTCCGCGAAGCGTTCGGGTCTCGAACCGGTCCCCGACTTCGTCACGTCGTGCGCAGGGATCCGCTACGCCCAGGCGCGCGACGCCGACGCGGCTCGGGACGCGTTCGACGCCCTCGTCGAGGCGACCGGAGCCGACCTCGAGCTGATCAACGGCTTCCCCGACTGTCGCGACGACACTGACGTGTCGGGTGAGCTCCCGACCATCCCCGACACGACGGTGCGGGGTCGCGTGGCCTGCATCGAACAGGGTGACGACATCGGGATCGTGTGGTGGAACGAGGCCGGGATCGTCGCCGCTCTGCAGTGGCCGGCCGACGACCCCGACTTCGTGGCCGACTGGGCGGCCGACTGGTGGCCGTTCCGGGCGGTCCCGCCCGCGAACTGATCAGACGGCTCTGTTGGCCGGCGCGACCTCGGGGAGGCCGTCGACGTAGGTCACCCGGTTCGTGCGGACGGCCGGCACCGTCGTACCGGGAACGAGCACGCCCACCAGGTTCAGCGGATCCACCGCGTTCACGGTGACCCGCTCGCCGGTCCGCTCGGCGCGGCGGACCTGCGCGAGCTGGTCGACCACCTCGGGGAGCGCGTACTGCTCCCCGGAGAACCCGGTGACGAACCGACCGCCGCGCACGAGCCCCCGATCCTCGAGGCGGCGCAGCGCCCACTGGATCTCTCGCCACGGCATCCGGATCGAATCGCGCACCGCGAGGTCGCGGAAGAGCACACCCCATCGTCGTAGCAGAAGCTCCGCCACCGCCTCGGCGAGCTCGTCGCGGTCGACGTCGGCCGCGCCGCAGGGCACGAGGGACCACCGCCCCGCGGCGGGAGTCGCGGCGCTCGCACCGCGCAGCAGCCGTGAGATGCGACGGGTCTGAGGTCGACGCGCCGTGCTCACGCGGCTACGCACCGCGCCGAACCCGTCGGCGGTGACGAGCCCGCGCGCCACGCCGTCCCACAGGGCGCGCTCGATGTCTTCGGGGAGTCGCCCCGTCGCTGTGCCCAGCTCACCCGCGAAGCACGCGCCGCGGGCCCGCAACACCTCGAGGACCTCGGCCGTCGCGCCGACCGTCGGTTCGACCAGAGGCTCCGGGCCGCGAGCCGCGTCGAGCAGCCACGGTGTGTCGTCGCGGAAGACCACCGCGATCCGCGTGGCCTTCGACGGCGCGCCGACCGGCGCGTCGCCGGCACCGGGCGAGGAGTCGCGCGCCCGCGGGGTCAGGCGCAGCCAGCCGATCTGGCCGTCGTGGCAGAGGCGGTCGAGCAGATCGGCCCGGTACCCGTCGACCCGGGACGCGAGCAGCTCGGGTTCCCAGGCGACTGCCGCGGCCTCGAATCCCTGGAGCTGGTCGAGCACCGTCACGAGCCCCGCCTCGCCCCGCAACCGGGTGCCCGGTGCGACGTGCTGCCAGCGGAGCAGGAACCGCATGAAGTCCTGCGCGCTCACCGCCTGCGTCGACGACCGGCGCGCGCCCCGGGAGTACGAGTGCATCCGGGCCAGCAACCGGCGCGCCACCCACTCCTCGACCCCGGTCTCCCCACCGGTGGGGTCACCCGCGGGGGCACCGACGTCCCTCGGGGTGTAGCGGCCGCGCAGGGCGAAGCCGTGCTGCTCGAGGACCGCCAAGCCCGCCCGCACCCGACCGACCGACAGCATGGTCGCGGCGGCGAGCGACTCGGCCGTCGTGATCCCCGTGATCTCGAGGTGCCCGCGCAGCACCGTCGCGATCGCCGCTTCGTCGCCGCCGATCGCGGCCCGGGCATCGTCGTGGCGCTCGGTCGTGCACCAGAGCGGTTCGTGCGTCGGGCCTTCCACGACTCCACCCCGACCGCGCTCGACGAGCCCGTCCCACACGGGCTCCCAGTCGGGACGTGGCCGGGCGATCACCAGCGCACTCAGGAGGTCGTGGAGGTCGTCGACGCTCGTCGGGGTGGGCGCGATCTCGTCGTGCACACGATCGATCGCCGCGGCATCGAGGGAACCGATGGTGGTGAGATCCACCTGGAGCCCGCGCCGGAGCGGCACCGTGCTGGTGCGACGGTTCTGCGGATCGTTCTCGTCGTCGAGGAACGCGTACGGCGCCGCGGTGAGGATCTCGTGTGCGAGCACCGACGGCTCGGTGGTGTCGCAGCAGTGCACCGCCACGGTCCCCGCCTCCATGCGCTCGAGCAGGTCGCGCACGCCGTCGATGTCGAGCGCCTCGTGCAGGGTGTCAGCGATCGTCTGGCGCACGAGGAGGTGATCGGGGATCTCGATCGGTCCGGTCACGTTCTCCTGGCAGGCCGCGGCCTGGGGGAACAGCGCCGCCATCATGTCGTCGGCTTCCATGCGCTGGATCGGCGGTGGGTTCTTGCGGCCGTTGCGGAATCGCAGGATCAACAGGCTGCGGTTCAGGTTCCACCGCCAGCGTGAGAGGAACATCGGTGAGTCGAGGATCGCCTGGCGCAGCGTCTCCTCGACGGTGGCGCTCGTGACGTAGCGGGCGACTTCGTCGAGCGGGAAGCTGTGGTGCGGGCCGAGCGAGAGCACGACCGCGTCGTCGGTGGCGGCCGCCTGCAGCTCGAAGTTGAACGTGCGGCAGAACTTCTTGCGCAGCGCGAGCCCGATCGACCGGTTGATCCGACCGCCGTAGGGCGAGTGCAGCACGAGCTGCATCCCGCCCGTCTCGTCGAAGAACCGTTCCAGCACGAGGGTCTGCTGGGTCGGCATCGCGCCGAGCACCGCCCGGCCCACCCCCAGGTACTCGACCACCATCGCCGCCGCCTCGGCGCTCACCCCGGCCGACTCGGCGACGTACCGGCGGGCGCCGTCGGGATCACCGGCAGTGAGGAGCTCGTCGACGTGGCGGCGCAGCTCCGACACCTCGGTCGAGAGCTCCGCGGTGCGCGCGGGTGCTTCTCCGGTCCAGAACGGCACCGTCGGCGCGGCGTCGCCGGCGTCGCGCACCCGCACCACGCCGGGCTCGACCTTCATGATCTGCCACGAGTGGGTACCGAGCAGGAAGATGTCGCCTGCCATCGACTCCACGGCCCAGTCTTCGTTCACGGTCCCGACCAGCGTGTCGTCGGGCGCGGCGATCACCCGGTAGTCGCCCGTCTCGGGGATCGCGCCGCCCGACGTGAGCGCGGCGATGCTCCCCGAGGTGCGGCCGCGCAGCTCGCCGTTCACGCCGTCGTGGTGGACGAACGCACCCCGTCGACCGCGACCCGTCTCCACGCCGTTCGACACGAGATCGATGATCTCGTCGAACTGTTCGCGCGTCAGGTCGCGGTAGTGGGCCGCCTTGCGCACGAGCGCGTAGAGGTCGTCGGACTTCCACTCCTGCGCCGACGTCTCCGCAATCACGTGTTGGGCGGCGATGTCGAGCGGGAGGAGCGCGGGCACGATCGCGTCGAGCCGGCCGGCCCGTACCGCGGCGAGCAGCGCGGTGCACTCCACCAGCGCGTCGCGCGTCAACGGGTAGAGGCGCCCCTTCGGGGTGCCGGCCCGCGTGTGA
>JBBRHS010000154.1:0-6700 GCA_038222385.1 Acidimicrobiia bacterium | reverse complement strand
CGGCATCGAGGCCGAGCCGCCGACAAGTCCCGATGGGACAGACGACTTCTTGATGTCGTCGGTCGTCGATCCCGACGGCAACCGGATCGAGCTCGTCCAATGGCCCGCCGGCCACCCCGAGGACCTGACCTCGGCCGACTTCAACGATTGACGGGTCGTGGCTTGGCGGCCGGTGCGACGGCCTGCAGCTCGGGTCGCCGATCGCTGGTCCGGCTCGCTGGTTCCTCAGGTTCGATGGCTCGTTTGACTGTCAGGTGACCGAGAACGGAACCGTCGTCACCCATCGCGAAGTGTTCGACTTCAAGCGGCCGTGGCGATAGGGGCCGTCACCAGCTTGAAGGACCGGCCGGACGGTCCCTGAGGATCGCGCCGACGTGCCGCGCCCTACCGAGGCAAAGTGCGGGTTGTTCGGGTCGGGGTTGTCAGCTCGGACAGCGATGGCCATGATGGAAGGACTCAGGAGGCTGACCTATGCCCGCATGCCCGCTTCAGCGGCGGGGCAGCTTCCCCACGAGCAGTCGGTGAGTCCCCCTCGCCCACCTCAGACGGCACAACCGAAAGGGTTGCTCATGGCTCGCTTTTCTATGGTCCGGGGCGCGCGCGGCGCAGCGGTGATCGCGGTCGCGCTCGGGGCGGCGATGGGTCTCACGGCCTGCAACGAAGCCGAGAAACAACTCGACAAGGCGAAGACCCAGGCCGGTGAGTTCGCGATCCGCAACGCGGCCGCGATCGCAGGGACCGAGGCGTTCAAGCAGAACAACTACGAACTCTCCGGCCAGCTCGACTGCACCGCCGACGTCAGTGCCGACAACACCGTGACGGTTGCATGCACCGGGACGACCAAGGACGGGAAGGCAGCCACCCTCGACGGTACCGCCGACGACAACAAGCTCAACAACGGAAGGTTCGTGGGCAAGGTCGACGGCCAAGAGGTCTTCTCCAAGGACTCCCTCACCAACTAGATCCGACCATCAAGGACGCGCGTGTTCGACGCGGCCGCGGCCGCGGCGCTTGGCCAGGTACGACGCGGCGTCGGCTTCGCGGAGGAGCACGAACGGATCGGGTTGCCCGGTGTCGATCGACACCCCGACGCTCGCTCCGATCACGATCTCGCCGCCCATGACCCGGAAGGGCTCGGCGAGGACGTGGCACAGTCGTTGCGCGACGTCGTCGGCATCGAGCGCACCGCTCCCCTGGGTGCAGAGCACCACGAACTCGTCGCCACCCCAGCGACCGACCGCGTCGCCACCCCGCACGATCTGACGGAGCCGTTGCGCAACGTGGACGAGCACCTCGTCGCCGGCGTCGTGGCCGTAGATGTCGTTGGCGAGCTTGAACCCGTCGAGGTCGACGAACAACACCGCGACCTCCCCCGTACCGCCGCGCGCTCCCCACGACTGCTCGAGAAGTCGACAGAAACCGCTGCGATTCCAGAGACCCGTCAGCGGTTCGTGCTCGGCGTCGTGTTCCAGCGCCAGCTCGCGCACCTTGCGGTCGGTGATGTCTTCGATCTGGCCGAGGAGGGAGTGCGGCGCACCTTCGGCGTCGCGCACGAGCGACACGTAGATCAGTCCCCACCGGACCCGCCCGTCGGCGCGTGCGTATCGGCGTTCGAACTGGAACGAGTCGATCGTCCCGTCGAGGAGCTGGTCCACCTGTTCCTGCTCCTGGGTGAGCTGAGCATCGGGCCACAGGTCGCGGTAGTCGACCCCGGCGAGGTCGGAGGCCGGTCGGCCGAGGAACTTCGCCAGTGCGTCGTTCGACCACATGAGCCGACCGTCGAGACCGCAGAAGACGATGCCGATCGGTGACTGGGAGAACGCGGTCTGGAAGCGGGCCTCGATCGCGTGGTGCTCGGCCTCGGCGAGCTTGCGTTCGCTGATGTCGCGCGCGTTCACGACCACCCAGTCGTCGGCGACGTTGGTCGGGAGTCGGCTCGCGGTGACCTCGAACCAGACCCACGACCCGTCGCAGCCGCGGCACCGCAGCTCGATCGGGACTCCCTCGCGATCGGTCTCGAGGACGCGGGAGAACTCGGCCGACGCGGCGTCGTAGTCGTCGGGGTGGATCAGATCGGTGGCGGTGCGTCCGATGACGGCTTCGGGGCTGTAGCCGAGCAGTCGACCGACCGACGGGGAGACGTAGTGGATCCCGTCGTCGGCACCGACGACGAGGACGAGGTCGGAGAGGTGCTGCACGAGCGCGCGGTACCAGAGCTCGCTCTGGTGCATCGCGATCTCCGTCGCGACCCGGTCGGAGATGTCGACCACGTGCAGCGCGAGGTACAGGGGGGCACCCGCATGGTCTCGCACAGCGGTCAGTCCGCGCCGCACCCAGGTGGTGGTCCCGTCGGAGGCGACGTACCGGCGTTCGGCCAGGTCGGTGTCGGCTTCACCCGATGCCACCACGCGCAGGGCCTCGGACTCCGTCGCCGCCTCGTCGGGATGCACGAGGTCGCCGAGCATCGCCGCGTAGAGGCCGTGCTCGTCGCGTCCGGTGAGTCGACTCAGCGCGCCGTTGGCCCGGAGCACGTGCCCGTCGAGACCCACCAGGGCGAGGCCGATCGCCGCGGCGTCGAACGCGGCGAGCAGTCCGGGTGAGGACACCCGGCCACCGGGTGGCGAGTCGACGTCGGACAAACTGGCGCTCCTGCGGGCCCGTGCGCTCCTGCGCTTCGCGACCTGTATCGGCCGCAGTCGTCGAGTCCTGAACGCGCGGACGATCAATTCTCCGCGGAGGTGCCGGACCCGCCCGCCCGGGTCAGACCGCCCGGGTCAGACGCCGGCAGCCCTGGCGATCAGGTCGGCGTAGACAGCGGCGCCTTCGGGACGGAGGTGGTAACCGTCGTCCCAGAACCATTCCGGATGCGCGTTGCCCTCGGCGTTCCAGTCGAGCACCACCGCGTTCGGCCAACGCGCCACACCGGCCCGGATCTCGTCGTTGTCCTGGCCTTCCCATCGCCGGGGCACCTTGACGTTGACGACGACCACACGTTTCACCGACCGCAGCGTGTCCATGAGCGCGTCGAACTCCCCGCTCGTGATCAGTCCGTTCGTTCCCATGTGCACCACGACCACGTCGCCCAGCTGCCCCGCGTCGCGGTAGGCGGTGGCTACCTCGACGCTGCCTCCGAAGGGCCGGCTGACCGCGGCGTTGGTCACGAAGCCGGGCATGCGGGTCTCGAGCGCCCGCTGCGCGCCGAGCATCACGGAGTCGCCGATGCCGATGATCGGCTTCGGCGGGGGTGGCGCCACGGTCGTGGTGGTCGTCGCCCCGACGCCGGTGAGCGGGACCGTTGCCGAAGTATCCGGGGCGGGTGTGGTCGTACTCGTGGTCTTCGGGAGCGTCCCCTGCGCGCTCGCGGTACGACTCGAGAACCCGGGAGGAAGAGGTGTCGGCCCGGCGTTCACGAGCCCGACCACGATCACCACGAGCGCGACGGCGACCGCACCACCCGACACGAGCGTGACGCGCGCCAGTCGGGAGCGTTCGGCGCCCTCCGACATTCGCAGCCGACCGAAGTGCTGCATGAACGTGCCGTTGCGGATCGGTTGCTCGACGTAGCGGTACGACAGTTCGGCCAGGATCACCGTGATCCCGATCCGGATGACCAGCAGGGGGAGCCCGGTGAGGGGGACGTCGAGCGTCGGCCGGGTGATCATGTAGACGGGCCAGTGCCAGAGGTAGATCCCGTAGGAGCGTTTCCCGATCCACCGCAAGATGGGCAGGCTCAAGAACGCGTTGAGCACGCCCCCGACCGGATGGACCGCGACTGCGATCACCATCGCGGCGAGGATCGCGACCACCAGGAACCCACCCCGGTAGAGACCGGTTTGGAACTCGTTGACGTTCAGGACGGTCCACACGAGCGCGCCGAGCGCGCCGATGCCCACGGCATCGAGCACGAAGCGGGCACCCTTGCTGATGTTCGCCTGCAGCCGCCACGGCGACCACGCGAATGCGAGGGCCACCCCCACCAACAGCGTGGCGGCGCGGGTGTCGGTGCCGTAGTACACGCGAGACGGGTCGCCGAGGGGATCGAACATCAGCGCCATGAGCAGTGTCGAGAGCCCGATGCCGGCACAGATCGCGATCAACATCCGCGAACGCTCCCGTTGGAACAGGAACATCAAGAAGATGAAGATCATCGGCCAGAGCAGGTAGAACTGCTCCTCCACCGCGAGCGACCAGAGGTGCTGGAGCAGCGGCGGTCGACCGGCGGCGGCGAAGTACGACTGGTCCGAGAAGATCTGCCACCAGTTGTTGACGTAGAAGATCGACGACAGGAGGTCGCCCCGGAGCTTCGACGCCTCGTCGGGCAGGAACACCACCGTGTAGAGGGCGACCACGCCGATCATCAGGAAGAGCGCGGGGAGCAACCGCCGGACCCGCCGATACCAGAACCTCCTGAAGTCGACCTTGCCGGTGCGCCGTGATTCCGTGAGCAGCAACGAGGTGATCAGGTACCCGCTGATCACGAAGAACACGTCGACCCCGAGGAACCCGGCCGGGATCCACGGGAGGTCGGCGTGGTACAGCAGCACCGCGATGACCGCCAGCGCCCGAAGCCCGTCGAGGCCCGGAATGTATCCGAGCGATCGCGCGTTCCTGGCCGGTGGAGCGACCGGCTCGGTGCGCGCAGAATCGGACCCAGCGGGCATGCCACCATTGTCGCCGAGGAAAGGGACGAACATGGCGCGCGAATCAGATGTGACCGAAGAACAGTGGCGCGAACGGCTCACCCCGGCCCAATACGATGTGCTGCGACGGGCCGGGACCGAACCTCCCGGGAGCGGCGAGTACGTCTACAACAAGGCCGACGGCTCCTACCGGTGCGCCGGCTGCGGCGAGACCCTCTTCTCGTCCGACACGAAGTTCGAGTCGGGCACCGGCTGGCCCAGCTTCACCGAGCCCGCCACCGCAGCCGCGGTCGAGGTGAAGTCGGACGTGAGCCACGGCATGGCCCGCACCGAGGTGCTGTGCCGGGCCTGCGGCGGTCACCTCGGCCATGTCTTCCCCGACGGCCCCGGCCCCGACGGCCAGCGCTACTGCATCAACTCCCTCAGCCTCACCTTCGACCCATCCTGACGGTCGATTCCGGCTGCGGCGCCTCGACCGCCCACCCAGGTGACCACTGTGGTCGCGCGTCCGGCGCCTCCGCCTTCATCTCCTCTCCCTGACGGTCGATTCCGGTAGACGAGCGAGGCTCCGAACGCACGAGGGCCGGACCGCCGGCCACGAGCCCGCCTGAGTTCGGCGCGTTTCGGTCCTCTGAGTGCCGGAACGCGCCGAACTCCGGGAGGGGGTCCGCGGTGGGGGTCTGCGGTGCGGGTCCGCGGTCGGGGTCGCAGGATCGGGGCTACCAGCGGGTGAGGGAGCGGTAGTCGTGCTCCCAGCCGATCACGCCGAGGCCGGCGGTGCGGAGGGCGAAGCGGGCGCCGGCTCGGGGGCCGAGCTCGAGCGCGACCGCGGTGAGGATGCGCAGGACGTGGCCCTGGGCGAACAGCAGCTCGTCGCCGTCGGCGGCGACGGTCCGGTCGATCCCCCGAAGGACCCGGGTGCACACGTCGTCGATCTCCTCACCGCCGGGCACGCCGTCGACCCAGAGGCTCCAGCCCGGCCGCTCGCCCTGGATCTCGACGGTCGTGCGACCCTCGTAGTCGCCGTAGTCCCACTCGACGAGGTCAGGTTCGACCTCGGCGTCGGCGAAGCCGGCGATGCGTGCGGTGTCGCGGGCGCGGACCAGTGGACTGGTGAGCACGAGCGCGAACCGATGAGCGTCGAGGGGCCGGACGAGCGCGGCCGCCTGCTTGTGTCCTTCCGCGATGAGCGGCACGTCGGTGCGGCCGGTGTGCCGACCGGCCTCCGACCACTCCGTCGCCCCGTGGCGCGCGACCCAGATTGCGTTCACGGCCAGATCTCGTTCACGGCCAGATCTCGTTCACGGGGTGATCAGGGGTGCGTGCCAGCCTCCGTCGCCCTTGATGAGCGCGTCGGCTTCCTTCGGGCCCCAGCTGTGCACCCGGTACGGGATCGCCGGGTTGTGGTCGCCGAGGATCGGTTGCACGACGGCCCAGGCCCGTTCGACCTGGTCCTCGCGCGCGAACAAGGTCGCGTCGCCGTCCATAGCGTCGCCGAGGAGGCGTTCGTAGGGCGTCATCTCGTCGTGGTGGTCGTCGCTCAGGAACAGTTCGGTCTGGTGGCCGACGAAGTCTTCACCCGGGGTCTTCACCCGGGCCCCGATCGCGATCGCGTTGTGCGGGTTGAACTGGAACCGCACGTAGTTGCTGTGTCCCGGCTTCGGTTCAGAGTCGCAGAACACCCGCTGCGGTGGGTTCTTCAGCTCGACGAGCACCTCGGTCGCGTGCGCCGCGAGCTGCTTGCCGGCCCGGATGTAGAAGGGCACGCCCTGCCAGCGCCACGAGTCGATCCAGAGGCGCAGGGCGGCGAAGGTCTCGATGTCGGAGTTCTTCGGCACTCCCGCTTCCTTGCGGTACCCGCGGAACTGACCCCGGACGAGCTCCTCGCGTACGACCGGCCGCATCGACTTGAACACCGCACCCTTGGCGTCGCGCAGCGATTCGGCGTCGGTCGACACGGGTGGTTCCATCGCGAGGAGCGCGACGGTCTGGAAGAGGTGGTTCTCGATCACGTCGCGCAGGCAGCCGACCTCTTCGTAGAACGCGCCGCGGCCCTCGAC
>JBBRHS010000153.1:0-6708 GCA_038222385.1 Acidimicrobiia bacterium | reverse complement strand
CCCGGAGCCGGCCACCACGGGTCCGCCGTGCAGCTCGGCCTCGCCGCGCAGCTCGGACGCGATCGTGTTCTTCTGACCGGCACCACTGCGCGGTGTCTTGGACCAGGTGTACTCACGCCCGAGGATGCCGTCGATCCACGCCTTCGAGCAGACGACGGTGAACACGAGGAACGACGGGAGGAAGAGCAGGATCCCGAACGCCGACTTCCGGGGTGCCCGGCTCACGATCAGGCCCGATGCCAGCTCGAGCAACGGACCGAGGAAGAGCAGCGTCGCGACGGGTGTGAGGTCGATGCCGTTGCCCCAGGTGAAGACCCCGAGCGCGCGCAGGAGCAGGAGGACCAGCCCGAGACCGCACATGCCGGGTACGTGGTACACGAGCAGGAACATGGTCGTCTCGAACTTCTGGAGCAAGGTCAGCGTCGGCGTGCGCCACACGTCGCGCCGGTAGTCGCGCCACGCCCGCTGGTGGCCCCGGGCCCAGCGGTAGCGCTGGCGCCAGAACCGCTTGAAGGTCTGGACGCTCTCCTCGGTGTCGATCGCGGTGACATCGAAGCGCACCTGGTAGCCACCGAGGACGACGCGCAGCGTCAGGTCGGTGTCTTCGGTGACGCTGTTCTCGTTCCACCCTCCCATCTCGCGCAGGATCGACGCCCGCACCGCGCAGTTGGCGCCGCCGTAGGCAGGAAGGTTGAAGAGAGACTGACGTCCGTATTCGTTGACGAGGTAGCCGCAGTAGTAGTCGACTGCGATCGTCTTCGCGAGGCCCGATTCCTCGGAGTTGCGGACGATGCAACGACCCTGCACCGCGGCGACCCGGGGATCGTCGAAGTGACGCACGAGCCGACGGAGGACGTCGGAGCGCGGGCGGTGATCGGCATCGAAGACGACGATGACGTCGCCCGTCGCGACCTCGAGCGCGGCGTTCAACGCGCCCGACTTCCCACCGGGCGATCCCGCCGCGCGGTGGATGCACAGGAGCCGGCTGTCGCGCCGCGACAGTTCGTCGAGGATCTCCGGGGTCGCGTCGTCGGAGCCGTCGTCGATCACGATCAGTTCGAGGAGCTCGTGGGGGTAGTCGAGTCGCAGGAGGGTCTCGACCATTCCCTCGGCGACGAGCGCCTCGTTCCGGCACGGCACGAGCACGGTGACGCGGGGCTGGTAGCCCCAGTCGAAGCCGGCCCGCGATCGCATGTCGAGCGGTGCGCTCGACAGGGCCGACGCGGCGAACGCGAGGTGGCGGATGAGGAACACCATGAAGATCGCCGCGAGCGCCCACACGACGGCGTTCGCAGCACGGTCGATCCCGATGAGACCGCAGGCGATCAGCGAGACGCCGAGGAACCCGAGCAGGGTCCAGGGCGCGCCCGGCTCCCGGGCGTTCATCGCGCGATGCCGAGCTTTGCGACGGCCGGGCGCGCGGACTCGATGCGGCTTCCGAGATCCCAGACGAACCGGTTCGACTCGAATGCCTCGGCGTGCTGCACCCGACCCTGGAACCCCCGGAACCGGGCCTGGGCCGCGATCGCTTCGAGGTCGACCGGGCCGGGGCGCAGCACCTGCGACCAGTGAGCGCGCAGCGCCGCGAGCTTCGCGTCGAGCACGTCGTCGATCTCGATGAACACGTTCGGCTCGAAGCTCTGACTCGACGGGGTCTCGTAGCAGAGGACGCTGCCGATGCGACGTGCGGCTGCCTGGCTCGCGATGGCGGTCGAGCGGTGATCCTGATGGGTGTCGGATGCGGCGTGGGTGTACATCACCTGGGCCTGCGACTCCTCCACCGCCCGATCGATCACGGTGATGGCCTCGGGCCCGGCCGGAACGGAGCCGTCCTCGAACCCGCCCCAGAGCAGGCGGACACCGAGCACACGCGCCGCGTCCTGTTGTTCGTGGACCCGTGACGTGTCGCCGACGGTGCCGCGTTGACCGGTCGTCATGACGAGGATGGAGACGGCGTCACCCTGGGCGACGTGACGCAGCAGCGCACCGCCGCATCCGAGCTCGACATCGTCGGGATGGGCGCCGATCGCGAGAATGTTCATCGGGTCGCGTCCCTCAGACGGCGACGACGGGCGGTGAACCAACCACCGAGCCCGATGAGGACGAGGCTCACGACGCCGACGACCAGCAAACCTTGGATGCCGGCGGCCGACGCGGGAAGCGGTGGGTTGTCGCAGGCCTTGCCCGGCGCGGTCGACGTCCGACCCGTGAGCGACCAGACGATGGTGCCGGTGTGGGTGACGACGAAAACGCCGACATGACGTCCCGGCTCGAACGTCGTCGGCTGCCCGGCGTCGGTCCCAGGAGTGCCGCTGAACTTGTTGAGGCTCCCGATCGGGACGTCAACCGGCGTGCTCTCCTTGTTGTTGTACCCGAACAGCGAGCGAGAGTCGCCCGAGTCGTCTTTCCAGGAGCATTCGAGGACGGGACTCACGCTCGCCGCGGCTCCGGCCGGACCCGCGATCGCCGCGAGGATCGCTGACGAACCCATGGTGACCAGGGCGAGCGCGACGAGGACGCGCTTCACCGGACTTCCTGCTCGCGCACACGGCCGCCGCGGCGGTGGCGACCACGGAGGAAGAGCACCAGGCCGAGCAGTGCAGCCACGGCGAAGATCGTGACGACGCTGCTGAGACCGGCGCCCGTGATCGGGACCGGGTTGTGACCGCAGTCCTTCCCCGGTGCCGTCGCCTGCTCGAGGCCGAGCACCCAGGTCAGCGAACCCGAGTGGGTGGTGATCAACACGTTCCTGTGCATGCCCGGCTCGAAGTAGGTGGGCTGGCCGCGGTTGATGCTGCCCGGGGTGAAGTAGTTGTACCAACCGACGGGAATCGTGTCGCGGCTGCCCCCACTGCGGTAGCTCCACACCGTGTTGTAGAGGCCGGTGCCCGGATCCTTGAAGCTGCACTCCACGATCGGCGTGAGGTGCTTGCACGACTTCTCGTTGCATTCGCCCGGTTCGCCCGTGAGCTCCTCGGATCCCGCTTCAGCAGGCGCGGTGCCGTCCTTCGACTCCTCCGCGGTTGCGGTCGCGGTCGGGTCAGCGGGCGTGGTGGTGCTGGAGTCGTCGGTGGCCGTCTTGGCGGCCGCAGCCGGGGTGGTCAGCCCGACGGTGACGAGCACCGGAGCGAGCGCGAACAGCGCCGCGGCCCGGCGCCACGTGAAGTACCTGCTCGTTCGTGTGCCCTGCATGGCGCCCCTGCCCTTCGAGTGTTCTCTCAGGGGCTATCGACCGGTTCCGGTGCCGACCTGAGGCCCGGCGTGGGTGCCCGACCGGGAACCCCTTCAGCCGACGACCGCGACTCCGCCGGGGTCATCGAACCGGCGAGCTGATCTCGGGCGAGGGTCAGGCGTCGACGTGGGGGAGCCAGCCGGGGCGGCTCGCTTCGAACGCGCTGATCTCGGTGTCCTGGAGCATCGTGAGGGCGATGTCGTCGAGACCCTGCAGCAGGCGGTGCTGATGGTGGTCGTCGAGGTCGAACGGCTCGTCGAGATCGATGCTCGGCACCGCGACCCGCCGGTCGACGACGTCGACGACGATCTCGATCGACGGGTCGTCGACCACCGCGGCCATGATCCGGTCGACGACTTCCTGGGGCACGATCACTGGGACGAGGCCGCCCTTGAGGGCGTTGTTGCGGAAGATGTCGGCGAAGCGCGACGAGATCACGGCCCGGAATCCGTAGTCCTGCAAGGCCCACACCGCGTGCTCGCGCGACGAGCCGGTGCCGAAGTTCGGGCCCGCGACGAGGATCTCGGCGCCGTCGTGGCGCTCCTGGTTCAGGACGAAGTCGGAGCGCTCGCGCCATTCGGAGAACAGCCCTTCACCGAACCCGGTGCGCTCGACGCGCTTGAGCCAGTCGGACGGGATGATCTGGTCGGTGTCGACGTCGGACCGCTCCAGCGGTACCGCCCGAGCCACGATCTCACGCACGGCGTCCATCAGATTGTGCCTTCCAAATCGGCGGGGGTGGCGAAGTGGCCGGCGATGGCGGTCGCGGCGGCAACGGCGGGGGAGACGAGGTGCGTGCGGCCACCCTTGCCCTGTCGACCCTCGAAGTTGCGGTTGCTGGTGCTCGCGCACCGTTCGCCGATCGCGAGCTTGTCGGGGTTCATGGCGAGGCACATCGAACAGCCGGCCTCGCGCCAGTCGAACCCGGCGGCGACGAAGATCCGGTCGAGCCCTTCGGCCTCGGCTTCGGCCTTCACCCGCATCGACCCGGGCACGATCATCGCCCGCAGGCCCGGCTGCACGAGGCGACCCTCGACGACCGCAGCCACCGCCCGGAGGTCCTCCATGCGACCGTTGGTGCAGGAGCCGATGAACACGGTGTCGACGGGGATGTCGCGGATCGGCGTGCCTGCTTTCAGGCCCATGTACTGCAGCGCGCGGACCGCCGATTCCCGGGCGGCAGGATCCGCCAGCGACTCGGGGTCGGGCACGACGTCGTCGATCGTCGTGGTCTGCGCCGGGTTCGTGCCCCAGCTGACCGAAGGCTTCAGGTCGGCGGCGTCGATCCACACCTCTTTGTCGAAGGTCGCGCCGTCGTCGGTGACGAGCGTGCGCCAGTCGGCGACGGCGTCGTCCCACGCGACGCCGGCGGGTGCCGAGGGTCGACCCTCGAGGTAGGCGAACGTCGTGTCGTCGGGCGCGATCATCCCGGCGCGCGCACCCGCCTCGATCGACATGTTGCACACGGTCATGCGACCTTCCATCGAGAGGGCTCGAATCGCGGAGCCGCGGTACTCGATGATCGAACCGATCCCACCGCCGGTGCCGATGCGGGCGATGATCGACAGCACGATGTCCTTCGCGGTCACGCCGAGGGGGAGGTCGCCCTCCACGGTCACGGCCATCGTCCCGGGCCGGGCCTGGGGGAGCGTCTGGGTGGCGAGCACGTGCTCGACCTCGCTCGTACCGATGCCGAACGCGAGCGCGCCGAACGCGCCGTGCGTCGACGTGTGGCTGTCGCCGCACACGATCGTCATCCCCGGCTGGGTGAGGCCGAGCTCGGGCCCGATCACGTGCACGATGCCCTGGCCCGGGTCGCCCATCGGGAAGAGACGCACGCCGAACTCGGCGCAGTTCCGGGCCAGCACCTCCATCTGCTTCGCCGAGATCGGATCGGCGACCGGCTGGTCGATGTCGGCCGTCGGGACGTTGTGGTCCATCGTCGCGACGGTGAGGTCGGGCCGCCGCAACGGTCGGTCGTGCATGCGCAGGCCGTCGAACGCCTGCGGCGAGGTGACCTCGTGCACGAGGTGGAGGTCGACGTACAGCAGGTCGGGCTCCCCCTCTACCGCGCGGACCACGTGTCGGTCCCACACCTTCTCACTGAGCGTCCGGGGCTCACTGGGCGACGGCGCCATCGGGCGGCTCCTCGGGTCATGGGTGGCATCTCATATAATGAGACGCTAATGTCGAGATATGGACAGCGTATCGGGGGTCGGGGTCGTCGACAAGTCGGTCGCGATCCTCGACGCGCTCGCGACCGACGGTCCGCTCACGCTCGGCGAACTGGTCGAGGCGACCGGGATCTCCCGCCCGACCGCCCACCGTCTCGCCGTGGCCCTCGGCGCGCACGGGCTCGTCGGCCGCGACGACGACGGCGGCTTCCGGCTCGGGCTCCGGCTGCTCGCGTGGGGGACCCGGGCCGCGGCACCGGCCGAGCTCGTCGAAGCCGCGGGGCCGGTGCTCGCCCGCCTGCGCGACGAGACCGACGAGAGCGCGCAGCTCTACGTGCGCGACGGCGATCGGCGGGTGTGCGTGGCGGTGGCCGAACGGCCGAGTGGTCTGCGCGACACGGTTCCCGTCGGCGCGTCGCTCCCGCTCACCGCCGGTTCCGGCGGCTCGGTGTTGTTGGCGTGGTCCGGAGCAGCCGACCGCACGGATCGGCTCGACGCGGTCCGGAGTCGCGGCTGGGCGGAGTCGGTCGCCGAGCGCGAAGCGGGCGTCGCGAGCGTCAGCGCGCCAGTTCGGGACCGTGGGGGATCAGTGGTGGCGGCGATCTCGGTGAGCGGGCCCATCGAGCGCCTGGGCAAGCGACCCGGCCGGAGACTCGCCGAGCCCGTGGTCGCCGCCGCCCGCGCCCTGGAGCGCGCGGCCGGCCTCCCAGGATGAGGCGGTAACGGGTCAGACGAGCCAGTGGCGCGGCGCGTCGGGGACGGTGAGCGCGGGTCGGTCGATGCGGAAGGGTTCGAGGTCGAACGGTGGGACGATGTCGAGGGCGAGGTCGCGCAGGATCTTCCCGAACAGGGACGCGAACTTGAAGCCGTGGCCCGCCCCGAGGGCGACGGCCACACCAGGGTGTCCGGGCACGGCGTCGAGGACGAAGTCGCGATCGGGTGTGAGCGTGTAGAGGCACGTCGTCGAGCGGGCCGTGTCCGCGTGCATCCCGGGGAGGCGCGCGTCGAGGAAGGCGAGCAGCCGAGCCTCCCGCTGGGGGTCGGGCTCGAAGGACCGGTTCCGTGCCGTCGTCTCGGCGCCGCCGCAGTCCTGGGCGGCGTTCCCCCAGCCGGGCTCACCGAACTCCGGGAAGCCGTACCAGCTCGGCTCGTCCATCCAGCTCCACACCGGGAACCGGTCAGGCGCGAACCGGGCCGGATCGTCGGGCCGGGTGTAGGTGAGTTGCTCCTGGGTGACGACCAACGGCAGGTTCGTGCCGAGGTCGGCGAGGAGCTCGTTCGTCCACGCGTCGCAGGCGAGCA
>JBBRHS010000152.1:0-6769 GCA_038222385.1 Acidimicrobiia bacterium | reverse complement strand
CTCCGGAACACCACGGCGAACGGCGGCGACATGGCCGCCCACGTCTGGTTCCCCGCCTACCTGCGCGACCACCTCCTGCCGAACCTGAGGGTCGCCGGCTGGTCACAGGACTGGTACGCCGGCTTCCCCGCCGGCCAGTTCTACTTCCCGATCCCCGCGCTGCTGACCGTCCTGCTCGACGTCGTCCTGCCGTACAACGTCGCGTTCAAGATCGTCACGGTGATCGGACCGGTCGCGCTCCCCGCCGCGGGGTACGCGTGCGCACGCGGCCTCGGGCTCCGCCGCATCACGGCCACCCTGTGCGCACCCGCGATGGTCGCGTTCCTCTTCTTCAAGGGTGCGCCGGGGACGTCTCAGGAAGCGACGACGATCGCGTTCAACCAGGGGATCATGGGCGGCACCCTGCGAAGCAACCTGGCGGGGGAGTTCTCCTACACCCTCGCGCTCGCGCTCGCCTTGTGCTTCTTCGGCGCGCTCGCGGTCGCGTTGCGCGACTCGCGACGGCCATGGCTCCCCGCGGTGTTGCTGGCCGCCGTGGTGCTGAGCCACCTCGTCGTCGGGATCTTCGCCGCAGTCGGTGCCGTGGTGATCTGGCTCTTCTACAAGCCCGCCCGCACCGCGCTCATCGCGTTCGCAATCGGCGTGGTCGGCGCGCTGCTCACCACCTTCTGGACGCTGCCGTTGCTCGCGAGCTTCGGCTACACGTCGAACATGCGGTACGAGAAGATCACCGAATACGTCACGTACCTGTTCCCGACGTACTTCTGGTGGCTCTTCCTCTTCGCGCTGATCGGTCTCGTCGCGGCCGGGGTCCGACGCGAGCGCGGTCCCTACGTCCTGCTCACCATCGCCGTCGCCTTCGCGGTGGTGTTCCGCCTGTGGCCGGAGGCGCACGCATGGAACCTCCGCTTCCTCCCGTTCTGGTACGTGGGCCTCTTCCTCCTCGCCGGGATCGGCGCGGCGGAGATCCCGCTGTTGGCGCGGCGGATCATCGAGTGGGTGATGGCGGAGCCCGATCTCGAGGGAACCCCGCCCGACGGGCTCGCTCGCCCGATCCGAGGGCCGACGACCGCTCGCGGCACCGTGCTCGGAGCCGGCGCCGCGGCGCTCGTCGTGGTGCTCATCACCGGGGTCACGTTGGTCCGCGTCGACGCGACCCGGGGATTCCTCCGGTTCTGGGCCGATTGGAACTACTCGGGGTACGAAGACACCTCGGGGACCGCAACCGCCGACCACCGACCGAAGCCGTGGCCCGAGTTCGAGTCGCTCATCGACGAGATGCGCGCGCTGCCTCCCGGGCGCGCGTTGTGGGAGGGCGGAGGGAGCATCGATGCCTACGGCTCGTCGCTCGCGCTGATGATGCTCCCGTACTTCACCGAGGGTCGCACGACCTCGATGGAGGGTCTGTACTACGAGTCGTCGGGGACCACCCCGTACCACTTCATGGCCGCGGCGACGCTCGAGGGCGCGGGCAACGCGTCGAATCCGGTACGAGGCCTGAAGTACCGCGACATCTCCGACTTCGACCTCGGGGTGGAGTACCTGCGGATGCTCGGGGTCGACTACTACCTCGCGTATTCGACCGACGCGCGCGCGAAGGCCGACGCGGATCCCGGGCTCGAGAAGGTCGCGACCGTGCCCGATCGCGACGGAAAGCCTCCGCTCGGGTGGGCCGTCTACGAGGTGCGCGACGCGCCCTTGGTGCAGGCGTTGGCGAACGAACCCGTGGTCGCGACGGGGATCCACGGCGGGATGCAATCCGAGTGCTTCGACACGCCGCCGCCCGAGGCGTCGGCGGGGGCCGACGCGCCGACGGATCCGTCGCTCACCCCGTGGGAGTGCCTCAGCGCGGCGTGGTGGGACACCCCCGACGCCCTCGATCGACCCCTGGCCGCCGACGGTCCCGCGTCGTGGGCGCGGGTGCCCGCCGACCGGGCGGCCGACGCGGCACGCACGCCGCTCCCGGAGGTCGAGGTGTCGAGGACCCGCATGACCGACGATGCCGTGAGCTTCGACGTCTCCCGCACGGGAGTGCCGGTGCTGGTGAAGGTGTCCGACTACCCGAACTGGGCCGTCCGCGGCGCCGACGGGCCCTACCGAGTCACGCCGAACTTCATGGTCGTGGTGCCGACTTCGGAGCAGGTCGAGCTGTACTACGCCCGGACCCCGGCCGAATGGGCCGGGATCGCCGGGACCCTGCTCGGCGTCGTCGGACTGGCCGGTCTGGTGTTGTTGGGTCGACCTGCCAGGCGCCGGAAGGCGCATCCGTCGAACCAGTCTCGGCGCGACGACCGAGCCCCCGACGACGGATCTGCCGACGTGGGGGACTCCGGCGCCTCCGGCACTACGATGATTTCCTCCCTCCCGGGTTCCGGGTAGCCCCCCGAAGGCGTTTCTCTTGTCCAGCACCGTCGCGCTCGACGCGATCTTCAAGGCCTACGACATCCGGGGCATCTTCCCCGACGAGATCGACACGACGATCGCCCAGCGGGTCGGGAACGCGTTCGTCACGTTCACCGGCGCCGAGCGGGTCATCGTCGGCCACGACATGCGGCCGTCGTCGGTCCCGCTCGCGGCTGCGTTCATCGAGGGTGTGACCCTTGCGGGCGCCGACGTGACCGACATCGGGCTGGCCTCCACCGACATGTGCTACTTCGCGTCGGGGAAGTTCGACGCCCCGGCTGCGATGTTCACGGCCAGCCACAACCCGGCCCAGTACAACGGCATCAAGCTCTGTCGCGCCGGTGCCGCTCCGGTGGGCGAGGAGACCGGGTTGGTGCAGATCAAGGCCGCGGTCGCCGCCGGCCTGCTCGAGCGGGGAGAGGAGCAGGGCCGGGTCGAGCGCCAGGACCTCCTCACCGACTTCGCCGCCCATGTGCGCTCGTTCGTCGACCCTGCGGTGTTGCGACCCCTGAAGGTCGTGGCCGACACCGCGAACGGGATGGGCGGACTCGTCGTTCCCGCGGTCTTCGCCGGGCTGCCGTTCGACTTGAGCGTGCTCTTCCAGGAGCTCGACGGCACGTTCCCGAACCACCCGGCCGATCCGATCCAGGTCGAGAACCTCGCCGACCTCCGCGCCGCGGTGCTCGAATCCGGGGCCGACATCGGCCTCGCGTTCGACGGCGACGCCGACCGGGTGTTCCTCGTCGACGACCGGGGCGAGCCGGTCTCGGGCTCCACGACCACCGCCATCGTCGCCAAGGCGATCCTCGATCGCCATCCGGGCGAGACGGTGGTGCACAACCTGATCTGCTCGAAGGCGGTTCCCGAGGTGATCCGCGAGAACGGTGGTGTGCCCGTGCGCACCCGGGTCGGGCATTCCTTCATCAAGCAGGTCATGGCCGAGACCGGCGCCATCTTCGGTGGCGAGCACTCGGCGCACTACTACTTCCGTGACAACTGGCGGGCCGACTCCGGCTCGATCGCGGCGCTGGTGGTGCTGGAGCAGCTCTCCCGGGCCGGTCAACCGCTCTCGGAGCTCAGGGTGCCGTTCGAGCGGTACGCCGATTCCGGCGAGATCAACACGCGGGTCGACGATCCCGCCGCGGTGATCGAGGCGGTCGCCGCCCACTACACCGACGCGCAGCAGGATCGCCTCGACGGTCTCACAGTCGACCAGGGCGAGTGGTGGTTCAACCTGCGAGCATCGAACACGGAACCACTCCTGCGCCTCAACCTCGAAGCCCCCGACCGCGCCGCCTGCGACGCGCGCACCGCAGAGGTGCTCGCGCTCGTGCGAAGCGGATCCTGACCCTCGGAGTCGTGCCATGGCCCTCGATCCCAAGCTCCTCGAAATCCTCGCGTGCCCGGAAGACAAGGGCCCGCTGCTGTACTTCGTCGACGAAGACGCGCTGTACAACCCTCGCCTGCACCGCCGCTACGCGGTCCGCGAAGACATCCCGATCATGCTGATCGACGAGGCCGAAGCAGTGAGCGACGCCGAACACGACCGCCTCACCGCCAAGGCCGCCGCCGACGGCGTCAGCCCGACCTTCGAGGCGTGACCACCGACTCCCTGGGGTTCCTCGACGCGGTCCGTGGTCTGCCCGAACAGCTGGCGACCGCGCACGAAGTGGCGCTGGGGATCAGTGCGTCGGACCTGCCGTCGGCGAGCGAGATCGACCACGTGGTCGTGGTCGGCATGGGTGGTTCCGGCATCGCGGGCAACGTGCTCGACGCGGTCTCGAGCGGCGTGCTGCCGGTGCCCGTCACCGTGCTCAAGCAGATGCGCACCCCTGCGTTCATCGGCCCGCGTTCGCTGGTGTTCGCGCTGTCGTACTCCGGGGGCACGGAGGAGACTCTGTCGATGGCGGCGGGATGCCTCGACGCCGGCGCGCCCGTCGTCGCCGTCACCTGCGGGGGCGAGCTCGGCGCACTGGTCCAGGCGCGCGGGAGGATGGTCGTTCCGTGCCCCGAGGGTCTGATGCCGCGCTCGGCCCTCGGCGCGCTCGTGGCGCCCCTGTTCGGCACCCTCGCTCGCATCGGCCTCGTGCCCGACGGGTCGACGCTCCTCGAGCAGGCCCAGGAGCAACTCTCCCGGCGGCGCGACAGCTGTCGACCCGAGGTCGAGGGGGCCGCGAACCCCGCCCGTGAGATCGCCCGACGCATCGATCGCACGATCCCGCTGATCTACGGAGGCGGCGCGCTCGGTGCGGTGGCCGCGTACCGATGGAAGTGTGATGTGAACGAGAACGCCAAGGCCCCCGCGTTCTGGAACGCGCACCCGGAGCTCGACCACAACGAGATCTGTGGGTGGGGTCAACACGGCGACGTCACTCGGCAGGTGTTCACCCTCGTCGAGCTCCGCCACGGGTTCGAACACGAGCGGCTCGCGCCGCGGTTCGCGATCACGACGGAGCTCGTCGAAGAGGCGCTGAACCAGGTGATCTCGGTGTCGGCCGACGGCGAGGGCCGGCTCGCACAGGTCCTCGATCTCATGTACCTCGGCGACTGGGTGAGCTGCTACCTCGCGCTCGCGAACGACGTCGATCCCGGCCCCATCGACGCCATCGCGCAACTGAAGGAACGACTTCGTGCCTGAAGGAGCCGAACCCGTCGAACCGACCCCCAACCCGGTGCGGGGAGTCGATCCATCGACCTTCACCGCAGGGGGCGATGCCCGCCGGATCGACAAGCCGTGGGGCTACGAGATCCACTGGACGCCTCCCGACCGGGCCTACGTCGGCAAGCTGCTCCACATCGACGCAGGGAAGCGGCTCTCGTTCCAGGTCCACGACGAGAAGCTCGAGACCTGGTTCCTCTTCGGCGGCCGGGCGAAGGTGCTGTGGGACGGTCCCGGCGGCGATCTCGTCGAGACCGAGCTCCAGCCGGGCGTCGGCTACAGCTGCGTGATCGGCCAGCGCCACCGACTCATCGGCATCACCGACTGCGACGTGGTCGAGGTGTCGACCCCCGAGCTCGGCACCACCTACCGCCTCCAGGACGACTACGCCCGCCCCGACGAGACCGAAGCACTGCGCGACGAGCCCGATCGGGGCTGGTCCGGCTAGAGTAAAAGCCGGTCGGGCCTTCGGGCTGTCACCCGGTGATCCGGGCCGACTCCGGAACGGTTCATCATCGCGCGGTCGGTTCGGCCGCGCCCGGAGTCAGCAAGGAGCTGCACCGTGACCACCACAGCAACCCGACCCGCGACCGATCGATCCGACTTCAAGGTCGCCGACCTGTCGCTCGCCGAGTTCGGCCGCAAGGAGATCGAGCTCGCCGAGCACGAGATGCCGGGCCTCATGGCCCTGCGCGAGCGCTACGGCAAGACGAAGCCGCTCACCGGTGCCCGCATCACCGGCTCGTTGCACATGACGATCCAGACCGCCGTGCTCATCGAGACGCTCGTCGCGCTCGGTGCGGAGGTGCGCTGGGCGAGCTGCAACATCTTCTCCACCCAGGACCACGCCGCGGCCGCCATCGCCGATGCCGGCATCCCGGTGTTCGCCTGGAAGGGCGAGACGCTCGAGGAGTACTGGGAGTGCACCGAGCGTGCGCTGCGCTGGCCCGACGGCGGTGGCCCGAACATGATCCTCGACGACGGCGGCGACGCCACGATGGCCGTGCACAAGGGCGTCGAGTTCGAGAAGGCCGGCAAGGTCCCCGACCCGTCGACCGCCGACTCCGAGGAGTTCGCGATCGTGCTCGGCATGCTCGGCCGCGTCTACGCGGAAGACGACCGCGTGTGGCACCGGATGGCCGAGGGCATCCTGGGCGTCACCGAGGAGACCACGACCGGGGTGCACCGCCTTTACCAGATGACCGAGACGGGCTCGCTCCTGTTCCCGGCGATCAACGTCAACGACTCGGTCACGAAGTCGAAGTTCGACAACCTCTACGGCTGTCGGCACTCACTCGTCGACGGCATCTGCCGCGCCACCGACGTCATGCTCGCGGGCAAGGTCACCGTCGTCTGCGGGTACGGCGACGTCGGCAAGGGTTGTGCGCAGTCGCTCCGGGGTCAGGGCGCCCGCGTCGTCGTCACCGAGATCGACCCGATCTGCGCGCTGCAGGCGGCAATGGAGGGCTACGAGGTCACGACCCTCGACGACGTCCTCGAGACGGCCGACCTCTTCGTCACCACCACCGGCAACAAGAACATCATCACGGCCGAACACATGGCGAAGATGAAGCACAACGCGATCGTCGGCAACATCGGTCACTTCGACAACGAGATCGACATGGCCGGCCTCGCCAAGACGAAGGGCATCGAGCGGATCGAGATCAAGCCGCAGGTCGACGAATGGAAGTTCCCGGCCACCAAGGG
>JBBRHS010000151.1:0-6780 GCA_038222385.1 Acidimicrobiia bacterium | reverse complement strand
ACATGTCCTTGGTGCGGTCGGTGATCACGACGTAGCCGCGTTCGTCCATCGTGCCGATGTCGCCCGAGTGGAGCCACCCGTCGGCGTCGATCGTGGCGGCGGTCTCCTCGGGTTCGTCGTAGTACCCCTGCATCACGTTGTAGCCCCGGATCACGATCTCGCCCGGCTCGCCTCGCGGCACCTCCTTCCCCTGCTCGTCGACCACGAGCACCTCGAGGCCCGGAATCGCCCGACCCGAAGTGGTGGAGATCGTCTCGGCGTCGTCGTCGAAGCGGCACATCGTCGCGATGCCGCACGTCTCGGTGAGGCCGTAGCCGGTGATGATCGTCTCGAAGGTCAGTTCGGCGCGCATGCGCATGATCAGCTCGACGGGGATCGCCGCCGCACCGGTGACCGAGAGGCGGAGGCTCGAGATGTCGGAGCCGGGGAGGTCGGGGTGGTTGAGGATCGACTGGTAGAGCGTCGGCGGGCCCGGCAGCACGCTCACTCGATCACGCGGGATCCGGGCCAGCACTGCGGGCACGTCGAACACTGCGTGCGGGAGCACCGTTGCGCCCATCATCAGGCTGGCGAGCCAGCCCGCCTTGTAGCCGAAGGCGTGGAAGAACGGGTTGACCACCAGGTAGCGGTCACCGTTGCGGAGACCGACGACATCGCTCCAGTCGCGGAACGAGCGCAACGTCGACGCGTGCGTCTGCATGACGCCCTTGGGGTTGCCGGTGGTGCCCGAGGTGAAGAGCAGGTCGGCGAGGTCGTCGGGTTGCACCGCGGCGGCGCGTCGGGCCGACTCGTCGGGGTCGACCGACGCGCCGGCGGCGATGAACGCGTCCCAGGTGATCGCGCCGGTGGGCGCGTCGCCGTGGAGGATCACGATCGTCTCGAGGTCGGCCAGCTCGGCGTCGACATCGACTGCGTCGCGTAGCATCCGCACGTAGTCGGTGTCGAGGAACTCGCGCACCGCCACGAGCGCTCGCACGCCGGCCTTGCCCAGGATGTAGGCGGCCTCCCGGCCCTTGAAGCGGGTGTTCAACGGGACGAGCACACCCCCGACCGACTGGAGCCCGAGCGCGGCGACGATCCACTCCCAGCAGTTCGGGGCCCAGATCGCGATCCGGTCGCCCGGCTCGATCCCCGCGGCGATGAACGCCCGGGCGGCGTCGTCGGCGGCCGCGGCGAGCTCGGTGAACGAGAGGGTCATGCCGGCGTCGACGTCTACGATCGCTTCCTGTGCGCCGAAGCGTTCCGCCGAGCTGCGGACCAAGTGGGGTGTCGTGCCCCACTCGAGGTCCCCCCGGGTCCCCTCGGCGGAGCCGGTCGGTGCTGATGCCACGCTGCGATCCTCCTCCGGACCCGTCCGGATCTGATGGGACGGCTGACGGGGAGTCAGGGTATCGCCGCCCGGCCCGGCGCCGAAGGGAGCTCGATGAGTAACGACGGGGTGCTGATCTTCGACGGCCCCGACCCGCGGGGCGTGGCAACGCTGACGCTCGACCGGCCCGAGGCGAAGAACGCGCTGTCGATCCGCCTGCGCGACGAGATCGCCGACGCGCTCGACGTGCTCGCGGTCGACGACGCGGTGAAGGTCGTCGTGATCGCGGGCGCGGGCGACGCGTTCTGCGCCGGATTCGACCTGAAGGAGTTCGCCGTCGAAGATCCAGACTTCCAGACCCGGCTCTGGGCGTCGAGCGACCGCTACCACCGCACCGTGCTGGAGTTCCCGTTGCCGACGGTGGCCGTGGTCGACGGGGTGGCCCTCGCCGGGGGGTTCGACCTCGCGGTGCTGTGCGATCTCCGGGTCGCGTCCGAGCGGGCCCGCTTCGCGCATCCCGAGATCACGTTCGGCGAGATCGTCTACGCCCCGCTCCACGATGTGGTCGGCGGGGCGGTCGCGCGCGAACTCTGCTTCACCGGCCGCAACGTCGACGCCGACGAAGCGAAGCAACTCGGCCTCGTGAGCAGCGTCGTGCCCGTCGCCGATCTGGCCGCCGAGGTCGAGCGCTTCACCGATCTCATGGTTCGCGCGCCCCGATCCGTCCTCGCGAGCACCAAGGCCAAGGCCCTCCGCCGCGCTGGATTCCACCCCGGCCGCACCCTCGCCCTCTGAGGAGCGAGGGTCGAGCCGTCGCCGCGGATTCGACCATCAGGATGGCGCTACGCGGTGTTGCGCCAGTTCTTGTCGTCGGCGGTGGTGCGGCGCATCGGGGCCTTGGGCACGACGCTCAGTGTGTGTTCACGGCCGAGGGCGACGAGGCGGTTGGCGGAGAAGTTGAGTGCGAACCCGACCGCGACCAGCACGAGGCCCGGGAGGAGGAACACGCTCCCCGAGCTGATGACGACACCGGCGACCTCGGTCCAACCGCCGATGAAGGGGAGTACGAACTCGGGGACGAGCCAGAACGCGAAGAGCACGAACACGCCGGTGCCGGCGATCCAGCGGCCGAGCCTCGCGAACGCACGGATCCGCTGTTCCGAGAGGGCGATCCCGGTGACGATCAGGATGAGTCCGAGGATCCCGGCGACGGAGCCGATGAAGCGCACCGCGGCCGCGGTGCCGTTCAGAGACGGGACCGCGTCGGTGTCGAGCGCGACCGTCGGGCCCGGGTCACCGGCGCCGAGCCCGGCGGCCGACGGGTCGACCGCCGAGATGGTTGCGACCGCGGCGGTGTGCACGAGGGCCGGGTCGAGCTCGATCGGGCCGGTCTCGCCCTCGAGGACATGACGTGACACGGCACCGAGTGCGCCTGCGAACGCAGCGGTGAAACTGGGATCGTCGAGCATGGTCGCGGCGGCCGCCTCCGGGTCGCCACCGAGGGTGCTGCCGGCGGGAGCGACCGTGGCCAGCACCGCGGCGGCACGCGGCAGGAGCGACGACTCGACCTGGCGCGTCTCGATCATCCGACCGGCGTCGGCCTCGACCGCACCCTGGTCCAGGACCGCGACCTCGACGCACGCGGCGAGACCGGCTACGCAGGCGAGCACGAGGCCGATGGTGAGGACGGCAGGCGCCGAGGAACGCTTGATCACGCCCTTCTCATCGGCCGCAGCCCCGAGAATCTGGAGCTTGCCTCGCCTACTCCACGAGATCGCCTACTCCACGAGATCAGCTGCCCGGGGGGTGAAGGGTCCGAAGGTGAACGCGGCCAGGTAGGGCTCGGGGTCGGTGCTCCAGTCGAAGGCCCGGATCTGGTCGGGGCTGCGCCGCCCCGAGATCGCCCGACCGAACTCGAAGGGATCCGCGGTCAGGGTCTCGACGGGTTCGACGCTCTCGGGCTCCCAGATGCGAGGGCCGGTGACGATGCGCAGCGGCGGGAGTCGGTGCTCCGCCACCGCGGCGTGGAAGCCGGGGGTGATGAACTCGAGGCTGATCCACCAGGTGTCGGCGTCACGGGCGCCCGGCGCGTCGAGGGCACCCCGGATGTCGTGTTCGTGGGTCGAGAAGTCGAAGACCCACTGAGCGCCCGCGGGCCCGAAGTCCTTGGCCATCGGCTCGACCTGGGCTGCGGCCTCGTTCCATTCCGCGACGATGTCGTCGATGGGCAGGTCGCGGCGGGCCGAGACCTGGATCTCGGTCCACGGATCGGTGCCGGCACCGTCGAGTCGACCGGCGAGGATGTCGACGCACACGCCGCTGATGTGGGCGAGGACGTCCTGGACCCGCCACTCCGGGCACGCCGGCACCGGCATCGCGGCCTGCTCGACGGGGAGGCCGGCGACGAGCGCGACCACCCGCTCCCGTCCGGCCGCATAGGCGGCACCCACGTCGACCTCGGTCACATCACCATCAGACATGGCGCCAAGCTACGCCCTGCATCGAGCCGATACCCTCCGGGACCGCATGAGTCCTTCACCGTCCCCTCCCGCAACGGGCCCCGTCGGCGTTCCGCCCCGCCTCGCCGAGATCGAAGCCGAACTGCTCGCGCCCGGCGGTGCCTTCGCCACCGAGGAGGTCGAGGTCTTCGGCGAACGCATGCGGGCATTCGCGAACCGGATCCACGACCTGCGCGAGATCGTCGTGAGCTCGGCCGGGTTCGGCGCCGCCGACTACGTGGTGTTCAGCGACGGCGTGAACGAGCGTCGCATCACGTTCGGGGAGCACGAACGGCTGGTCGCGTCGACCGCGGCGATCCTGCGGGACGAGTACGGCGTCGGGCCCGGTGATCGGGTCGCGATCCTCGGCGCGAACTCGCCCGAGTGGATCGTCACGTTCTGGGCCGCGATCAGCCTCGGTGCGATCGGCGTCGGCTTGAACGGGTGGTCGACCGGTCCGGAGATCCGGTACGGCATCGAAGACTCCGACCCGGCGGTGCTCGTCACCGACCGCCGCCGCCTCGCCCGCCTCGACGGCGCGGATCCGGGCGTGCCGACGATCGTGATCGAAGACGACTTCGAGGCGATCTGGCGGGGTCGGCCCGATGCGCCGATGCCCGAACAACCCATCGGCGAGGACGACCCCGCGATCCTGCTCTACACGAGCGGCACCACCGGAAGGCCGAAGGGTGCGATCAACAGCCACCGCAACGTCGGTGCGCTGCTCGGGCTGAGCTTCTTCCAGGGCCTGCGGACGATGATGCTGAACCCGCCACCGGAGGGTTCGCCGCCGCCGTGCCAACTCGTCACGAGCCCGCTCTTCCACGTGTCCGGCCTCCACACCGCGGCGATTGCGCTGGCGGTGAGCGGCGTGAAGTCGGTGTGGACCGTCGGTCGGTTCGACCCCGAGGTCGTGGGCGAGCTCATCGAACGTGAGCGCATCACCGGTTGGGGATTCACCACCGCGCTGCTGCACCGGTTCGTGAACCACCCCGGCCTCGCCGACCACGACCTCACCAGTCTCCGCATGCTCGGCGGCGGCGGTTCACCGCTGTCGCGCGATCTCCAGCGCGAGACGCGCGAGGCGTTGCCCTGGGTCGCCACGTCGCTGGGCCTCGGGTACGGCCAGACCGAGTGCGCCGCGCTCGCCACGCTCAACTCGGGCGACGAGTTGCTCGCGTATCCCGACTCCGCCGGCCGCCCGCTGCCCACGGTCGAGCTGGAGATCCGCGACCCCGCAGGCGTCGCGCTGGCCGAAGGTGAAGAAGGCGAGATCTGCATCCGGGGTCCGATGGTGATGCCGGGCTACTGGCGCCGACCCGAGGCGACCGCCGACGTCATCGCGCCCGGCCACTGGTTGCGCACCGGCGACATCGGCCGGATGGAAGGCGGGCGGCTGTTCCTCGCGTCGCGCAAGCGAGACCTCATCCTGCGCGGCGGCGAGAACGTGTACCCCGTCGAGATCGAGCAGCGGCTCGAAGCGCATCCGCACGTGGAGGAAGTCGCGGTGATCGGCGTCGACCACCCGGAGCTGGGCCAGGAGGTCAAGGCGGTGGTCGTGGCGGTCGAGGGTGTCGACGAGCTCGACACCGCACTGCTCGCGCAGTGGTGCGCTGAGGAGCTCGCGTACTACAAGGTCCCGGCCTACTGGGAGGTGCGCAGCGAGCGTCTCCCGCGCAACGCGTCGGGCAAGGTCGTGAAGCGGGCGTTGGAAGACCCCGGCGCGTCCGGCTTCATCGAGGAGTAGGGGAGCCCGTGCCGCTCGATCTGGTGTCGCTCGTCGCACCCGGCCACACCGCGCTCGTGCTGCAGGAGGTGCAGAACGGTGTGGTGGGGGAGCCCTCGGCGCTGCCGGCCCTCGCGGCCGCGGCCGCCGAGGTCGACCTCGTCGCTCACTGCGCCGCGCTGGCGCGCGCGGCGCGGGCCGTGGGCATCCCCGTCATCCACTGCACGGCCGAGACGCGTGACGACGGACTCGGTGGCAACACGAACGCCCGGCTGTTCATGGGTGTGAAGAAGTCGCCCGTGCCGTTGTCGCCGGGGAGCGCCGCGGTGCAACCCCCCGACGAGATCGGCGTCGAGCCGACCGACCTGGTGCTCGCCCGGTACCACGGCCTGGGCCCGATGACCGGAACCCAGCTCGACTCCGTGCTCCGCAACCAGGGTGTCACCACGATCGTCGGCGTCGGCGTGTCGGTGAACATCGGCATGACGAACTTCGCGTTCGACGCGGTCAACCACGGCTACCAGTTCGTGATGCCCCGCGACGCCGTCGCCGGAGTCCCACCCGAGTACGCCGAAGCCGTCATCGCCAACACCCTCAGCCTCGTCACCACCCTCACCACCACGCATGCCGTCCTGGAGGCGTGGAGTCCTTCGTGACCTGCCCCTGACCACTTTGGCGTCGCTGGACGACAACTGTTGGCGTCCTGCGACGCCAAAGTGCCTTTACGGCAGGACGGTGGCGGTGTCGCGGCCGCTGCGGATGAGGGCGCCGGGGAGGGCGCCGGTCGAGACGCCGTCGGTGACGGTCTCGACTCCGTTCACGTAGACGTGCTCGATGCCGATGGAGTCGGCCGTGAGGCGGGCGGTGCCGCCGGGCAGGTCGGCCACGAGCGTGGCCGGTTCGGAGCCGACGGTCTCGGGGTCGAGCACCACGATGTCGGCGTGTGCGCCTTCCGCGATGCGACCGCGCTCACGCAGCCCGAAGAGCTTCGCGGGGGTGTCGGTGATCATCTGCACCGCGCGCTCGACCGACACGAGCTTGCGGCCGCGGATCATGTCGCCGAGGAAACGGGTCGTGTAGGGGGCGCCGCACATCCGGTCGAGGTGCGCGCCGGCGTCGGACCCGCCGAGCATGGCGCGCGGATCGTCCCACACCTTCTTGCGCAGCTCCCACGATGCCGCGTCGCCGTCGGGGGCGATGGGCCACAGGATGGTGCGGAGGTCGTCGTTGAGGACGATGTCGAGCAG
>JBBRHS010000150.1:0-6805 GCA_038222385.1 Acidimicrobiia bacterium | reverse complement strand
CGCGACTCGACCCATCGCCACGACTGGTCCTGATGACGCAACCGGTACTCGATCCGCACGGCCCGGCCCGGATCAGCTCGCGCCTCGGCCTCCGCCTCCCGGAGCATCGGGAGATCGTCGGGGTGGACCTCGATCGTCCGACTCGGTGCGTTGACGATCTCGTCGACGTCGTACCCGAGCACGCGGCTGACCGACGGACTCACGTAGACGATGTTGTTCGCCTCGTCTCGCACCGACACCACGTCGAGCGCTTCGTTCACCAGCGAACGGAACCACGACTCGCTCGCGATCAGGCGAGCCTCGACCGCCTTGAGGCGCGTGATGTCACGGGCGATGGTCGAGTAGAAGTCGACGACACCGGCGTCGTCTCGGTGCGCAACCGTGACGACGGAGACGGGGACCTCACCCTCGTCGACATTGTGGAGCGTGAGCTCTCCGGTCCAGACGACATCACGGCGGACCCCTGGCATCATCTCCGAGCGCACCAGCGGCTGCGAGGTGTCGCCGAACAACGGGAACGCGGCGAAGTCGAGATCACTCCCCACGCGCATGCCGAGTACCGAGCCGGCGCGCTCATTGGCGTACAGCACCCGGCCCAACCGGTCGGTGATGAACGCGAGGTCAGGGGTGCTCTCGAGCAGTGCCGCGAGCCGGTCGATGTGCGCCCGCGAGCCCAACTCGTCGGTCACGTCTTCGGTCGAGCCGACGTAGCCCCGTACGGCTCCGTGCGAGTCGACGACCGGCGCGACCGAGGACCGCAGGTGCCGGAGCTCTCCGTCGGGCCGGACGATCCGGTACTCGGAACGAACCGTGCGCCGCTCGGAGGCGACGAGTTGGGCGTCGGCGATCACGCGGTCCCGGTCTTCGGGATGGATCTGGTCGTAGCTCGCGCGCTCGTCGGGACCGATCCCGACGATGTCGCGCCAGCGCTGGTTCACGTACCCGTGAGCACCGTCGTGATCCGCGTAGACGATGCCGA
This sequence comes from Acidimicrobiia bacterium, assembly GCA_038222385.1. Lineage (GTDB taxonomy): Bacteria > Actinomycetota > Acidimicrobiia > IMCC26256 > JANYLB01 > JANYLB01. The sequence goes on along the minus strand of JBBRHS010000150.1, from coordinate 5,826 downwards.
GCGGCGACGACGCGGCGAGCGACCGGAACCGCTCTTCGCTCTCGCGGAGCGCGTCGACCACGAGGATCCGCTCGGTCTCGTCCCACGAGATCGCCACGATCGCCTGCACCGACTCGTCGTCCAGGAGGTTGGAGATGCGGGACTCGAACCAGATCTCGGAGTCGTCGGGTCGGACGATCCGATACATGACGTCTTCGCAGGCGCCGGCGCCTCCGAAGCGACACGAGATGAACGCCTCGGCGACATCATCGGCTTCGGAGGGATGGACGAGGTCGGCGAGGCGTCGACCGACCCACGAATCCGGTTCGGCTCCGGTCAGCTCTCGCAGGCTCTCCCCGACGTTGGTCACGATGCCGCGCTCGTCGAGCACGATCACGAGGTCAGCGGCCTGTTCGACCAACGAGCGCAGCTTCGCACCGCGGAGGAGCAGCTGACGTTCGGTCGACTTCTCGCGACTGATGTCTCGCGCGATCGTCGAGTAGCACTCGACGCCGCCGTCGTGCGTACGGTGGACCAGAGTGACCTGCGACACGGGGATCTCGCGGCCATCGGCCGCGAGCATCGACAGTTCGCCGCGGGCGGTCCCATGTTCTGCGGCCGCGATGAGCAGTTCGGCGAGTCGGGGGCGGCTCGACGCTGCGTAGCGCCGTTCGAGGTCGGGCGCCGTGACGGCGGGATCGAATCCGAACACGCGTTGCGCCGACGCGTTGCTGTAGATGATGCGTCCGTCGATGCCCGAGACGATGACGAAGTCGGTGGTCTGCTCGCACACCGCGGAGAGTCGGGCCGCGTCTTGCTCGGCCAGCACGCGATCCGTGACGTCTGCAACAGCACCGACGAGGCCGACTGGTGTTCCTTCGTCGTCGAAGAAGTGCGAGGCGTGGAGTGCGATCCATCGCACCGAGCCGTCGCCGCGAATGATGCGGTACTCGATCTGCATCTCGCCCGAGCTCTCGCGCACTTCCGCCCGCGTCGCGGTGACCCGCTCCCGGTCATCGGGGTGGATCGCCTTGTTCCAACCCTCGCCGAGGACGTCGGCACGCGACATCCCGACGATGTCGACGAGCCGGTCGTTGGCGTAGACGATGCCGCGGTCGGACTCGGTCCGGAAGATCCCGACCGGGATCGTGGCCGCGACCACCTCGAGGTCCGCGAGCTGGGCCAGGGTCACGAGCGCGTCGGGACCGGCCGGCCCATCGGCGGCTGCGGACCCCTTCCCCGTGTTGTGAACCGACATCCCTCGACCCCTCCGGGCACAGACGGCGCCTGCACTCACCTATCGGGCGATTCGGGGGGGTCCTGAACCGGCTCTCGCGCCCGCATCGATGGGCCACAATCCGGGCGTGCGGATCCTCGTGACGGCCGTGTTCGAGCGGCTCGTGTACCAGTGCGCCTGCCTCGACGGGCGCGACCCGGCCCGGCCGGTGCTCAAGGTCGACGCGATCCTCCGCCCGGGCGACGCCGACGGGCCCCTGCTGCTCCCGATGGCCGACTACAAGCGGATGGTCGGGTTCGAGACGGCGTCGGCCAACCTGGCCGGCTTCCGGACCGCGGGCCGGACCGAGGTGCGCGACGGAGTCGAGTACCTCGTGTTCCCCGTCTGGAGTCGCACCGGCGACGTCACCTGAGCCGGTCAGCCCTCGAGGATGTCGCCTTCCATCCGGTTGACGGTGCAGCCGAGGTCTTCGAGGTACGCGATCGACGCGTCGAGCCGGTCCTGGTCGCCGATGAGCTCGAGGATGGTCCAACCGGAGTGGGCTTCGACGTTGGCGCGCCGGATGTTCGGCACGACGTCGAACTGCTTCACGATCTCGTAGACCATCGGGCGGTCGACGAGCTCCTCGGGGAACGACACGTGCAGACGAACTCGAGCCATCTCCGTGACGCTACCCGGCGTCGGGGAGGCCGACGCGCGCCATCGCGTCGGCCGGTTCGAGGAGCAGGCCGGTGACGAACGGTCCGAATTCGGCGTAGCGCGCCGACGCTTCGTCGAAGCGCATCTCGTACACGATCTCCTTGAACGTCACCGGATCGTCGGCGACGAGCGTGACGCCCCACTCCCAGTCGTCGAACCCGAGTGAACCGGTGATCAGCTGCACCACGCGCCCGGCGTAGGTGCGCCCGATGCGGGCGTGGCCGGCCATGATGCGGCGGCGTTCCTCGAACGGGAGTGCGTACCAGTTGGCATCGGCCTCGCGCCGCTTCGACATCGGGTAGAAGCAGATGAGCTTCTTGCGAGGGAGGCGGGGGTGGAGCCGGTTCTCCTGGTAGTGCTCCATCCGCTCGATCCACGCCGTGAGCCGCGTCTCGAGTTCGTCGCCCGCGAGGCCCTCCTCGGCGGCGAGCCGCTCGCGCTCCTGCTGCTCGGTCGCGGTGTACTCGGACAGCTCGGTCAACGAGACGTAGGAGTCGACGAGTGCGAGTGGAGTGCTCGCGAGCTCCTGCTGGAAGGCCTGGAGGCGGGCGAGATCAGGCCCGAGGGCCATGATCCCCAGATCGGCCTTGTGGCCGAGCACGGCGAAGACGAGGGCCTGGTGGCCGTCGGCTTCGAGCGATGCGATCGCGTCGAGCACCCGCTTGGCCCCGAGCGGTTCCGCATGGTCCCGGTCGACCACGAAGAAGAGGTGGAGGACACCCCAACCGACCGACGGTTCCACGGTTTCGACCGACTCGTTGCTCACCCCGCGAGGGTAACCCGGTCAGGCGTCGCTGAAGTCGTCGAACCCGCCGAGGAACCCGTCGAGCATGCCCTCGAACATCGAGCCGAGGTCGGCGACCTCGTCGGCCGGTGGAGCGCTGACGTCGACGGGTGCGCCGAAGTCGTAGAACTCGTAGGTCACCGCCACGCTCGAGCTCTCGGAACCGAACGCTGCGCCGTCGACCTGCATCGTGTACTTGCGGACGCGGTCCTGCGCGTCGAGCCACACGTCGACGGGGATCGTCGGCGCCCCGGCGCGCTCGAGGAGGTCCCGGGCACCGTCCCGGGCACCGGCCGGCGCGTCGGCGAGTGCCTTCGCGAGATCGATCGTCGCCCGGTAGTGCGTCGTCTCCACACCCCGCAGGGTCTCGGTACCGACCTCGGTGACGTCGGACGAGACGCCGCGCAGCGCTTCGAGCCCGTCTACCGGGTTCGAAGACTCCGACGACACCGCATCGTCGCCGAGCATTCCCGCGAGGCCGGAGAAGTCGAGCTTCAGCCACCGTTTGCCGTCGGTCAGCTCCTCGGCCTCGTCGCCCAGGTCACCGAGGTCCAGGTAGAACACCCCGTCGACGACCCGCACCTCGGCGCGGCCTGCTCCCGAATCGCCGGCGTCGGACGATCCCAGCCCGAGGCTCCCTGCGAGGTCCATGCGCAGCGAGAGGTTCTGGGTCTGCAGGTCGACAGCACCCTCGGCGGTGACCTGCACCCGGTCGTCGCCGTCGGTGGAGTCGATCGAGGCGACGAAACGGGCGGTCCGCTCCGCGGCGGTGGCATCGCTGCTCGCGGCGATGCGTCGCACCGCATCGCCCGGTACACCGACCGCCGCAGGCCGCGGCCGAGGGAATGGCGCCGCCTCGCCCCGGTCGGAGCCGTCGGGCGAGCACGCGGTGAAGACCAGAGCAAGGCCGGCGGCCACGAAGAGTGAACACAATCGTCGCATTCCGCCACTCTAGGGGTCAGTCGAGGTGCCGGAACCGCGGGCCGGGACCGGCATTGAGATCGAGATCCTGGCCGTCGATCCGGTTGCTACCGCCGCCGAACGCCCGGGTCACCGGAGGTGAACAGCGTCTCGACGCGGAGGTCGCCGTTCCTCAGCAGGTCCTTCTTGTCGACGCACGGCGACGGAGCCGCGATCCCGCTGCGGCCACCGACCAGGAGGCCGCCGACGTAGCGGGCGAACGCGAGCAGCTTCTTCTCGCCGGGCTTCGAGCACGGCGGGACGAACTGGTACCGCGTCTGGTTCTCCTTCAGCACGTAGATCTGCGAGAGGAGCCCGGTGCCCTTCACAGACTTGTCGTAGAGGGTCGTGAACCGGATCGGTTTCTTCGGGTCGTCGTACCCCGGGAAGTCGTTGAACGTGACGGTCCTGCCGAAGCAAACGCCCGGAGCGCACGGCACCGAGGCCAGGTTCACGACCGCGCCGTCGCCCGTGTTCGGGAGCGTGAGCGATGCCACCGTGTTGTTTGCGGCGGTGGCGTCGCCGCCGGTCGTGAGCGTACCGCCCGGCGGGACGTACCCGCTCGCCTGGCCCGGGACGGGAGCGACCAGCGACGTCGTCGACTGGGCCGGACCGACCGGTGCGCCCTCGCCCGACCGTGCGGTCGCCGAGGTGGTGATGGTTCCGCCCGGCGGGATCGTGGTCGACGTACCGAGGACGAAACGCACGTTCGCGCTCGAGCCACCGGCGAGGGTGCCGAGGAGGCAGGTGACCGTGCCCGCCACGACCGGCCCACACGTTCCCTGGCTGGGGGTGGTGCGCACAAGCGTGGTGCCGGGCGCGAGAGTGAAGCTGATCGAGACGTCGCCCTCGGGTCCGTCGCCCGGGTTGGTCGCGGTGATGATGCGCAGCGCGCTGGCACCCGCGGTCACGGTGTCGGGCTGACCCTCCGACGTGACCGTGAGCGGCGCGACCGGGGACGTCCAGGTGACCGTCGCGTTCCCGACCACGGCACCCACCGCAGCCCCGATCGCGTCGCTTCCGGCGTTGGCGCCGGTGTAGCAGAACTCCGCGACGCCGTCGGCGTTCGCGTCGGCGAAGCCACCCGTCGGGTTCGCCCCTACGACCGAGAAGTCGACGCGAGGTCCCGGGAGGGGCTGGCTGTCCTGGTCGCGCACCGAGGCCGTGACGCAGTAATGCGATCCGACCGTCGCTATCCCCGAACCCGGGGTGACGTCGACCGTCTCGACCGATGCGACCGGAGCGAGGGACAGTCCGCCGGGGTAGCCGTAGGAGTCGTACTCGTCGAAGCCATACACCGTGATCCCGAACGGCTGCGCGCCGGCGAGGGTGTGGGACCCGAGGCCGACCGGGAGCTGCGCGCCGGAGAACGACGAGCCGGGGATGACCGTGAACGCGCCCGGTGTCACTGCGGAACCGTCGAGCGTGATCGAGCCGACCGACGCCGTCGGCGCCACGACGTTGACGAAGTTGCTCGGAAAGCCGTCGGCCGGAGTGGCAATGGTGTAGGCGTTCAGGAACTGCTCGCTCGGCGGAATGATCATCTCGAACGGGTCCGAGGCTATGCCGTCGAACGACGTGCTGTTGGAGTACTGGGTAACGAGGATCGGCTGGTCGCTGGTGACGACCGAGGCGTCGGCGAGGATCTTCTCGCGGAACTGACCGCGACCGAGGGTCGCGACGATGACGCCGTTCACCCGCACAGTGGTGTTCGCCGTGCCGGCGAGGAAGCGGAAGGTGTCCCCCCCGGTGCGGGTGGCAAGCGGTTCGGTGACGAAGGACCTGCCCCAGGTGTCGGTCGGGGTCATCTGCTCCACGATGTGGTCGCAGAACGTGACGTTCACCGGCACGTTCGCGCACCAGTGTCCACCGAACACCGCGACGGGCTTGTCGGCAGTCACGATCGAGCCGCTGAGGTCGCCCTCGGACGTGGTGTTCCGGAGCTGATACGTGCCGCCCTGACCGAGCGCAACCGAGTACGGCACGCCGGCGGAGTGGGATCCGGTCGTGACGCTGGGGGTGATCGTGACCGTCGTCGCCGCTTCCGTGCCGACGACTGCGAACTGGGAGCCGGCGACCGCGAACTGGGTGCCGTCGATGACGGTGTTCACATAGCCCTGCACGATGTACTCGGTGCCCAGGAGGTCGGTCGGGAGACCGAGGTACC
>JBBRHS010000149.1:0-6830 GCA_038222385.1 Acidimicrobiia bacterium | reverse complement strand
GTGGTGCTCATCGAGCGCGGCTCCGAAGTCGGCGGCGGCGACACTCGCTTCGACGTCGCCACCGTTGCGCGGATCCTGCAGGTCGGCCGGGCCGACGACGGCCGCTACGTGCTCGGCACGGTCGGCACCCGGCGGCTGCATGTCGTCCGGTGGCTCGACGACGCGCCGTACCCGCGCGCCGAGGTCGAGACGTTCCCCGACCCGGCCGGTGGGCCACTCGAACCCGAGCTGCGCGCCGACGTCGGCGGTCTGCTCACCCACGTCCTCGCGCTGCGGGCCGAGCTCGGCGATACGGTCGACGTGGTCGCCGAGCTCGACGACGACCCCGTTCGCGCGTCGTACGAGGCCGCCGCTCGCGCCGGAGTGGGGCCGCTCGACGCCCAGGCACTGCTGGCGGTGGATGGCGCGACCGAACGGTTCGAGATGCTCCGCGTGATGCTCGAGGACCAACGACTGGTGCTCGACGCCCACCTCCGGGGCCCGGATCCCTCCGAGTGAGCTCCGGTAGGGTTGCCGAATGGACGACGCCGAAGCCCGGGACCGCATCAACGCCGAGAAGGCGCGCGTCGAGAGCCTGATCTCGGGGTTGAAGGGAGAGTTGGGGGCCGAGAACGAGAGCGACGATGCCGAGCTCTCCGGCTACGACCAGCACCCCGCCGACACCGCGACCGACACGTTCGAACGCGAGCGCGACCTCGGCCTCCTCGACGACCTCGAAGCCGAGTTCCGCGAGCTCGAAGACGCCCTCGGCCGCATCGATGCAGGCACGTACGGCATCGACGAGATCAGCGGCGAGCCGATCGACCCGGAGCGTCTCGAGGCGGTGCCCGCAGCCCGCACCAACGTCGTACCGCCCGTGCGTCCGAGTACCGAAGCGCGCGATGAGGCCCCCTGATTCTTGACCGGTCGGTCAAGTAGGCTCGATCGGGCTGAACCGGCCGACGGCGCCGGTCCACGGAACCGTCCACGGAACCGGAGGGGTGCGCGATGGGGTTCGGGCTCGACAGGCTGGGTCAGTGGACCGACGGTCCCGAGTTCACGGTCGAAGCCGACCGCGTTCGGGCCTACGCCGCCGCGACGAACGACCCGATCGCGGCACACCGCGACGGCACGCTCGCGTCGCCGGTGTTCGCGATCGTTCCGGTGTGGGACACGATGATCACCGCGATGGCGGGTGTCGTTCCCCCGGAGGTGGTGGCGATGGTGGTCCACGGTGAACAGGACATGTGGTTCCACGCGCCGATCCGCCCCGGCATGGTGCTGACGACCAAGGCCGCGCCGGTCGGCGTGCACGTCAAGCCGAACGGCACCAGCGTGATCGCGAAGGTCGCGACGTCGGACCAGGGCGGCACCCTGCTCGTCGAGCAGTACATGACCTCGTTCTTCCGGGGTGTGAGCGACGGCGACAGCGCGGGGGAAGAAGCACCCGACCACACACTCGACCCCGCGGTGAAGAGTCGCGAGCCCGAGGCGGTGGTCGTGCAGCAGGTCGACACCGACCAGACCTTCCGCTACTCCGAGGCGTCGGGCGACATGATGCCGATGCACCTCGACGACGCCTTCGCCAAGTCGGTGGGGCTCCCGGGGATCATCATCCACGGGCTCTGCACGATGGCGTTCACGTCGTGGGGCGTGGTCGACGCGGTCGGCGGAGGCGACTCGACCCGGCTGAAGCGCCTCGCGGTGCGGTTCTCCAAGCCGGTGCTCCCCGGCCAGGAGATCACCACGAACATCTGGGCGACCGGCGAGCGCGCCGGCAACACGGTCTACGGGTTCGAGACGGCCAACCCCGAGGGAGACCTCGTCATCAAGGCCGGACTCGCCGAGATCGCGCCCTGACGCCGACCCGGCCATGGCCCGACTGCGGTTGTTCGCGCAGGCGCGAGAAGCTGCGGGAACCGCAGCGGTGACGTACGACGCCGACACCGTGGGCGCGCTGCTCGCGATCGCGCGCGTCGAGCTCGGCGCCGGGTTCGCCGCCGTGCTCGACACGTCTCGGGTGTGGGTGAACGGCGACGAACCCGCGGCCGGCGACGACACCCCGATCGGGTCCGACGACGAAGTGGCGGTGCTGCCCCCGGTCAGCGGAGGGTGAGAGCGCTCACACGACCTTGATCTCGCGCGCCGCCGCGAACCGCTCCGCGACGTCGGGCCAGTTGACGATGTTCCAGAACGCGTCGACCCAGTCGGCCTTCACGTTGAGGTACTGCAGGTAGAACGCGTGCTCCCACATGTCGAGCACCAGGAGCGGCGGGGCACCCTGACCGACGTTGCTCTGGTGGTCGTACACCTGCTCGACGATCAGGATCTGTCCGAGGGGCTCCCACGTGAGGGCCGCCCAGCCCGAACCCTGCACGTTGAGCCCGGCCTCGCTGATCTGGCGCCGGAACCGCTCGAAGCCACCGAACGACTCGTCGATCGCGGCACCGAGCTCGCCTTCGGGCTTGCCGCCACCGTCGGGCCTCATGTTCTGCCAGAACAGGGAGTGGAGGACGTGACCCGACAGGTTGAACGCCAGGTTCTTCTGGAGCTGGTTGATCGTGCCGAACTCCTCGGTCTCCCGGGCCGCCGCCAGCTTCTCGAGTGCGGTGTTCGCCCCCTTCACGTAGGCGGCATGGTGCTTGTCGTGGTGGAGCTCGAGGATCTTGGCGCTGTAGTGGGGCTCCAGCGCGGCGTAGTCGTAGGGGAGCTCGGGGAGGGTGTAGTCGGGCATTCGGCGTCTCCTGTGTGGGTGGTGGTTCAACCCGGTGTAACCGCCCGGGCTCGCCCGCAGATTCCCGTTCCGAGCCGCGGTAGCCTGAGGCGCCCATGACCGATACGCCGGACCACCCCACCTCCGATCCACCTGCGTCGGCCCGACGTCGCGTCGACCGCATCCTCGATCCGGCCTACGTCGAGGCGCTCGACCGGCGTGCCATCGACGACCTGCGGCTCATGCGGGCCGAGTGCGGCGAGGTCGAGACCGAGGTCTCCTACGTCCGGCGGCTCGCCCAGGCCCGGCTCGACATCATCGGCGCCGAGCTGCAGCGTCGGGAAGACGGCGGCGATCTCGGCGACCTCATCGCGGCGCTGCCCGAGATCCTGGCCGGCGATGCGCCCCGGACCGGCGTCGCCGGCTCCCGCATCGCCCAGCCGTTGGCCCCGTCGATGAGCATCACCTGGACCCGCGGGCTCGAGCGCCTCGTGTCCGACGCCACGCTCGTGAACCTCCCCGACCTCTCCGACGACGAGTTGCGAGCCACGGTCGACCAGCTGAAGGAGCTCGAGCACGAGGTCTCCGAGGTGCGCCACCGTCTGCACGCCGTGATGGACCAGCTCGAGGTCGAGCTCGGCGAGCGCCTGCGTCCCACGCAGGCCCAGTAGCCAGCGCCCCGGAGCAGCCGCCCGATGCCGCCCGAGACCCTCGAGGCCCGTCTCCGCGATCTGGGCGAGTTCATCCGCGAAGAACGCCGCCGCGATCGGCTGTCGTTGCGCAAGCTGAGCGAACTGGCCGGAATCTCCAATCCCTACCTGAGCCAGATCGAGCGCGGCCTGCGCAAGCCGAGCGCCGAGATCCTCCAGGCCATCGCCCGTGGGCTGCACATCTCGGCCGAGACGCTCTACGTGCGGGCCGGGATCCTCGACGACCACCCCGCCGAGCCCGACCTCGTGGGCGAGATCGCGCGGGACCCGTCGATCACCGAGCGCCAGAAGCAGGCGCTGGTGGAGATCTACCGTTCGTTCCAACGGGAGGCCGTCGAGCATGTCGGGCCCGTCGAGCATGTCGGGCCCGTCGAGCATGTCGAGCATGTCGGGCCCGTCGAGGCCGTGGAACCGGCTGCCGAGACGGCGGGATAGCGTTGGATCCCGGTATGGCACAACGTCGGGTCGCCCTGCTCAGTGTGCACACGTCACCGCTCGCCCAGCCCGGGACGGGCGACGGTGGAGGGATGAACGTGTACGTGCGTGCGCTCGCCACCGCGCTCGCGCGCGCCGGTGTCGAGTGCGACGTGATCACGCGTGCCGAGCATCCCGATCTCGCTCCCGTCGTCGATGTCGAACCCGGGTTCCGGGTGGTGCACCTGGCGGTCGGCGCACCCCGGCCGTTGCCGAAGCACGAGCTCCTCGGGCTCACCGACGACCTCACTGCGGCGGTCCTCGACCACTCACAGGCCGACGACGTCGAGTACGGCCTCCTGCACGCGAACTACTGGATCTCCGGCGCGGTCGGCCACCAACTGAAGCACGCGCTCGACCGTCCGCTCGTGTCGACGTTCCACACGCTCGCCCGGGTGAAGGCCGAAGCGGGGATCGACGACGATCCGATCGAGCGCACGAAGGTCGAGCACGACGTGATCGCGTGCTCCGACCTCGTCCTCGCGTCGACTGCCGAAGAACGCGAGCAGCTCGTCGCGCTTTACGGCGCGATCGAGGATCGGATCGAGATCGTGGCACCCGGTGTCGACCACGAAAGGTTCTCGCCGGGATCGCGCGTCGCGAGCCGACGAGCGCTCGGGTTGAGCGACGGACCGCTGTTGCTCTTCGTCGGGCGGATCCAACCGCTCAAGGGGCTCCGCCTCGCGATCTCCTGCCTCGCCGAGCTCGCCGACCCCCGCGCCACGCTCGTGGTCGTAGGTGGGCCGAGTGGACCCGACGGTCCCGCCGAGCTCGGGCGCCTGCACGAGCACGCGGCTGCGGTGGGCGTCACCGACCGGGTGCGGTTCGTGGCGCCGCAACCGCACGACCGCCTCTCCGAGTACTACCGCGCCGCCGACGTCTGCCTGGTGCCGTCGCGCACGGAGTCGTTCGGGCTCGTTGCCCTCGAGGCCGCGGCGTGCGGGACTCCTGTCGTCGCCGCGAACGTCGGTGGGCTGCGGTCGCTGGTCGACGACGGCCTCACCGGGTTCCTGGTCGACGGTCGTATTCCCGCCGACTACGCGCAGCCCGTCAACCGTCTGCTCGCTGATCCTGAACTCGCGGCCGAGATGGGCGCCCGGGCCGAGGTGCGATCGCGCCGCTACGCCTGGAGCATCGCCGCGGCGAGGTTGCGGCGGCTCTACGCCGACCTCGTCGAACGCGAGCTCGTCAGCTGCCGATGAGGTCGAGTCACTGAGATGGATCCCGTCACGGGGGTCGACGAAGCCCACGCCCTCATCGACCGGCACCTCTGGGGCCCGGTGCGCGACGAACCCGCGATCCAGCACGTCGAGTACGACGCCGAGCTCCGGCGCTGGTACGTGCGGTTCGGGTGCGACGGTCGCGACGCCGCCACCATCTACTTCGATCTCCACGAGCGGACCTTGCGGTACGAGCTGTACTTCCTCCCCGACCCGCCCGGCGACACCACCGAGCTCTACCGCTGGCTGCTCCGCCGTAACCACACGATGTACGGCGCGCGCTTCTCGCTCGGCCCCGACGGCGACATCTACCTGATCGGTCGCCTCGCGCTCGAGCACCTGACCGAGCAGGAGCTCGACCGCATCATCGGCGTGCTCTACGAGCTGGTCGAGATGTGGTTCCAGCCGGCCGTGAAGCTGGCGTATCCCCGCCCCTAGTACCCGCCCTGATACCTGCCCGCAAGCACCCGGCTCCCGGGGTTTACAGCCCGTTGCCGGCACGCTACGTTGCGTTCGTCGCCGACGGGCGGCACAGAGGCGAGGCCCGAGGTGCAGGAAGGCCCGTTCCGATCGGGGAAGTTCGGAGCAGGCCCAATCGTTCCTCGGGCCCGTCTCGCGTCCGGATGCACACGGCCCCACCGGTCAGATGGTTCCTCTGGTCCGTCTCGCGTCCGGATACCCTCGCTTCCTGTGATGCACACTGCGAAGCGGGGCTCCTGAGTGGCGCGCGTGTCCCTCCTCGGAGGCGGCCGGATGGGTGAGGCACTCCTCGCCGGCCTGCTCGACTCCGGTCACGACGCGTCGGAGCTCGCAGTGGCCGAGGTCCACCCTGATCGTCGGCAGGTGCTCGAACAACGCTTCCCGGCGGTTCGGGTGGTGCCGAGCGCGGCTTGGGCCGCGACCGACGCCGAGGTCGTGATCGTGGCCGTGAAGCCGGGTGACGTCGCCTCGGTGCTGCGCGGCGTCCACGACACGCTGGCCGACGACGCGCTCGTGGTGTCGATCGCCGCGGGCGTGACGATCGCGACCCTCGAAGCCGCGGTCCCCGGCCGACCGGTCGTGCGGGCGATGCCGAACACCGCGTCGCTCGTTCGCGAGGGTGTGGCCGCGATCGCGGCAGGCTCGCACGCGACCGAGGGCCATCTCGACGATGCCCAACGCCTGCTCGGCGCGGTCGGGACGGTGGTCCGCGTGCCCGAGAGCCAACTCGACGCGGTCACCGGGCTGTCGGGCTCGGGGCCCGCGTACGTCTTCCTGGTTGCGGAAGCGCTCATCGAGGCCGGCGTCCTCGTGGGCCTCCCGAGAGCGACCGCCTCCGAGCTGGTCGTCCAGACCCTCGTCGGCTCGGCGAGGTTGCTCGCGGAGAGCGGCGAAGGCCCCGAGGAGCTGCGCGCCGCGGTCACGTCGCCGGGAGGTACCACTGCGCACGGGCTGCGCGTCCTCGAGGACCGCGGGCTCCGGGCCGCGTTCATGGACGCGGTCGCGGCGGCAACCGCCCGGTCGTCCGAGCTCGACTCGTGACCCGTCGACCCGCGACCCGTCGCCCGCCGAAGCTGGCGCCGGTCGTACCGCCCCCGGCGATCGGCCCCCGCCGCGAGCCAACCCTGCGCAAGCGGTTGCTCGAGGCTCGGGTCAGTGGCAAGCAGCGGGTCGGCCGCACCGAGGTGCTCACGACGGCCCGGCGGGTGGTTCGGGGTGAGCCCACGGCCCTCTACGAGCTGACGCCCTTCGCGG
>JBBRHS010000148.1:0-6890 GCA_038222385.1 Acidimicrobiia bacterium | reverse complement strand
GGCGGTCACCGTCGCCACCTACTGCTCCTGGGTTCCGCCGGGAAAGCAGTGCACGAGTCCGTACGCCACGGTGATTGCTCCTTCGAGTTCGGATCCGACCCGGTTGCGACCGTAACCGGGCGAACGACAGCCGTCGCGGCCGTCGCGGGCGGCGTGGGCGGTTGTTCCCGGCCGGGATCAGCTCCGTCGAGCGGATCTCGTCGGGTCGAGGACCTCGCGCAACGCTTCGAGCTGAGCGGGCGACCACCGCTCGTGCAACGCGGCTCGGGCCACCTCGTCGGCCGTCGCGCCGGCGTCGACCGCGAGCGTGGCGCCCGCTGGGGTGAGACGGATCGTCGACCGACGCGCGGCGTGCGAGTCGCGCTCGCGGACGATGACGCCGATCCGCTCGAGGGGGCCGAGCCGCCGCACGACCGACGCGGGTGTCACGCCGCGAGCCGCCGCGAGCGTCGTCACCGGGAGCACACCGCCGGGCGCGGCGTGGAGCTCGAGGAGCAGACCGAGATCGTCGAACCCGACACCGTGCCAGGAGCCGAGCGCCCGCTCGATGCGCATGGCGAGCTCGGCACTCGCCCGGGCGAGGTCGAACACGGTCGTGAGGTCGTCGGGCACGGTGCGACGTTACCCAGGCGACCGGACCGCCGACTCTGCGGCTTTGCCTGATCTTCACCTGACATCCGGCTGCCGCCGTGGTTATGGTCGTGCGCAGAATGGTGGCGTGGCACCGCTCGGGGGGGTCGTCATGGATCGCGCTCGTCGTGTTGCACTCTTCGGCGTGTTCGCGCTCGTCGCGTTGGTCGGTGCCGCCTGCGTGCCGTTGCAGAACGCGCCGTCGGGCGGCGGCGCCGTGGTCGAGCAGACGTTCCGCTACGGACCGTTTACACTCGCCCCGGGGGAGGAAACGATGGGTTCGCCCCCGGCCGGGATGCCCCGCCCCGCCGGTGCCTTCGGTTTGCAGTCCGCCAAGTTCGACGTCGTCGACGAGAACAACGTCCCGTACAGCGCGCACGACGTGCACCTGCCCCTCGTCGTCATGACGACCTCTGCGCGCCGGGACGTGCTCTGCCCAGACCGAGCCGAGCGCTTCATCGGCTCCGGCACGGCGTGGACGCCCATCACGCTGGGTTCGCCCTACACGTACCTCGTGGGCGCGAACGATCAGTGGGGTTCGATCTACCACCTGAAGAACGGGACCGCACCGGGGACCCCGGCGAAGACCGTGTACATCCGCTACACCCTGCGCTACCAGCCCGGCGCCACTACTCAGAACAGCCGGCCCGTGACCCCGATGTTCATGGACGTCACGGGCTGTGCCGGAGACGAGTACAACGTGCCCGGCACCGGCGGGCCCGGCAGCGTCCACACCAGGTTTGCGACGTGGACCGCCCCGGCGAGCGGGATCGCGGTGTTCGCTGCCGGTCACCTGCACGACGGGGGAATCGACATCGCCCTGAAGAACGAGACCACCGGCCAGATCGGCTGCATCGGCGCCGCCGGCTACCACGAGAACCCGCGGCACCTCGCGTCGATCCCGGCGTGCGTGCTGCATCACCAGGTGACGGCCGGCAACCAGTACAGCGTGACCTCCCGGTACGACAACTCCGCCCCGATCGACGGAGCGATGGGCATCTATCTGACCTACGTGTGGCCGGCCCCCGCCGCACAAGGGATCGACGGCGCCGGATCGACGTGGAGCCAGATCGCGATCGACCAGTGGCGCGCCGACGTCGCCCGCATCGGACTGCCCGTGAACTACTTCGGGATCGGCTCCTCGGCCGGCCGCCAGGCCTACATCCAGAACCAGGCCGACTTCGCCGTGTCGGAGGTGCCGTTCCAGCCCGCGAGCTTCAACCAGCAGGGCCAGCCGCTCTACGACGAGGTCGCGAATGCCGCGAGCCGGCCCTACGCGTACCTCCCGGTCGTCGCCGGCGGCACGTCGGTGATGTACCACCTCGATGTCGCCGGGCAGCGGGTGACCGACCTCAAGCTCTCCGGTCGCACGCTCGCGCGCATCTTCACCGGCGGCATAAGGAACTGGAACGACCCTGCGATCACGGCCGACAACGGCGGGCGGATCCTGCCGTCGCTGCCCATCGTGCCCGTGGTCCGCTCCGACGGCGCGGGGACCTCGGCGCAGTTCTCGGCCTACCTCGCGAACATGTTCCCCGACGTCTGGAACCCGTTCTGCACCGCCAGGCTCGGCCTCCCGGCGCCGTGTCCGCCGACGTCGCTGTATCCCTACTTCGAGGGCAGCGAGGCCCGAGCACTGTCCGACGGCGTGGCCAACTTCGTCGCCGCGCCGTACAACAACGGCGCGATCACGTACGTGGAGTACCGATACGCGCTCGAACGCAACTACCCGGTCGCGTCCATCCTCAACGCCGCGGGGTACTACCGCCAACCCTCGGCGGAGAACGTCGCGATCGCGCTCACGAGAGCACGGATCAACCCCGACCGCACGGCGGTCCTCGACGACGTGTACCGCAACCCCGACCCGCGCAGCTACCCGATCTCGGCGTACAGCTACATGATCGTGCCGACCTCCACTGCCGCCGGCTTCAGTCCCGGCAAGGGCGAGACGCTCGGGAGGTTCATCCAGTACTTCCTCTGCGCCGGTCAGCAGAAGGCGAAGGCACTCGGCTACGCCCCGCTGCCGCCCAACCTCGTGCAGTTCGGCTTCGACGCCCAGAAGTTGATCCCCGGCGCGCCGCCGCCGATCAGCCAGTGCGCGAACCCGACCATCACCGGGGAGTTCAACCTCACGAACGTCCCGCTCCCCGCGGCCGGCGAGAAGGCGGGCGCCACGAACGCCGCCGCCGGCTCCACCGGCGGATCGGGTGGATCGGGCTCCGCCGGCACCACGGCTGCGGCATCCCGCTCACCCCGATAGGCGTCGCCGGGCCGCTCGGCATCGACGCGATCGAGGCCGCGTGGGGCGTGGAGCGGATCGTGAACGCCACAGGGTCAGTCGAGGTCTCGGCGGTCCTCAAGCGAGCGACCATCGCATCGGGCCGCTGACGTACCGCTACGGCACACCCGGCTGGCGCGACCACATGGAGTCAGCGGCCAACGATGCGGTGCGCGTTGCCGGCCGAGACGGCGCCGAGGTCGGCTTCATCCTGAGCGGATCGCTGCTCTCAGGGATCGGTCCACTCAACGACCTGTTGACCGACGTCGCGGCCCGCGACCACCGTCCGGTCCTCGATCTCAGACCCATCGTCGACGACCGCGGCACGGAGCACCGCTGGGACGGGGTCCACTACTCCGAGGTCGGGTCGCGAGCCGTCGGCGCGCAGATCGCCGCGTGGATCGCAGGTCTCGGCACACCTCTTCGGTAGCTGCGGGCCCGGGCGCGATGATTCCGCCGCGGCTCATGCTCTCATCTCCCCGCAATGTGACCACGCGTGTACGGGATGAGAGCGCCTCCGCGGTCAGCTCGGCTCCGGCGGCGGGTCGGTCAGCGCCCAGCCCCACTCGTCGCTCCTCCGGAAGGCGCGCAGTCCGTACCAGATCGACCACGACATCAGTCCTCCGGTCAGCGGCACGCCCGTCACCAGGTTGACGACCAGGAAGATCTCGACTCCTCCTCCGAGGAGCGCGACGAGGCGGATCCCGCTGCGCAACAGCTGGTACACGCCCCAGAGAATCGAGATCCGACCGAAGACGTGAACGAACGTCTTCGACTCGCGAACTTCGGGAGGGAAGGGGTAGATCTCGCTGGCGAAGACCCCGGCAAGCGGTCTTCCGATCGCAGCAGAGAACAGGAACGCGAATCCGAACGCTGCGGCGAGCAGGACCGGCTGGGCGAGATACACGGTCGCGCTCTGGGAGACGAGGCCGATCACCGCCTGCACGATCACGAACCCGAGCGAGAGCCGCGCCACGAGACCAGCTCGATCTCGCCGACGTTCGTACTGCCATGCGACGAGCGAGACCGCGGTTGCGGCTGCGATTCCCACCACGAGGCCGGCGAGGCTCCAGCCGATGTAGAACGCGAGGACGGGACCGAAGGCATCGCGCGCGAATCGGGGGCCCCCGCCCAAGAGGATCGCCTTGAACGTGACGTGTTCCACGCCGGCCATCGCGACCTCGACCCCCGACGCCGCGTCATCAGGAGGCACAGCCTCGCCGCCCTCGCCTTGCGCCATCAGCCGGTCTGGGTGTGTCGGAGCCGGTCGCAGATGATGCGCGCGATCTCGGTCAGGAACTGCATCGCGAGACGCGGCTCCCGGCTGGCGAGTTCGTCGAGCTCCTCCGGCGAGATCCGAACGAGACGACTCGCCGAGATCGCCTTCACGCTCGCCGATCGGGGCCGACCGTCGACGAACGCCATCTCGCCGAAGACCTCGCCCGGCCCGAGACGGCCGATCAGTCTGCTCGCGCCGGGAGCGCTGCTCCACACCTCCAGCTCGCCGCTCGCGACCACGAACAGGTCACGATCGCTCGCGTCGGCACTGACCGCCTCCACGCCGGCCTCCACGAGCTGGAGACGCCCGAGTCCACGAAGCCCGACGAGATCCTCGGCCGTCCAACTCGCGAACGCGACGAACCGACCGCCGTCTCGTTCGGACGTGCGGGCAAGATCGGTTGCGCCGACGAGATCGAGCAGGTCCATCTCAGGCCTCGCCGGCGAGTTGCTCGGCGACACCGGCCGCGACACGACCCGGTGCCGGCGTCCGCTTCATCCCACCGCGCGTGAGGTGCGCGGTGTAGAAGCTGATGGATCCGGCCGCCGCCATCGCCGCGCCGGTCGAGAGCTCGAGGCACAACGACGCCGCGGCCACGACCTGCGCGAACCGGTTCGCGCTGCCTTCGCCGCCGCGACAACCCATCAGCTCGAGGAACCGGGCCTGGTGGGGCAGCCCCGTACCACCGCCGACGGTACCGACCTCGAGGTTCGGGAGCCTGAGCGTGCACTGCACCCCGGTCGGACACTCGGCGGCGGTCATGATCGCCATTGACGACGTGCCGGCACAGGCGAGGTCCTGGCCGGTCGCGCCGTAGATCGCTGCGATCACGTTCACCGGGTTGACCGCCATGCCGAGCATGCCGGAGAGCATGCCCCCTTCGCCGCCGACCTCGCGCAGCTTCAGCACGTCGTCGACTGTGCACTTCAACACCCGTTCCGCGACCTCGTCGGTGATGACCACCGACGCGATCACGGAACGACCGTGACCGCCCGAGGTGTGGTACAGGTGCGAGCTCTTCTTGTCGCCCCCGGTGTTCGCCTCCAGGAAGAAGTGCGCGGGGGTGATCCCGGTGGCGGAGTGGAAGCGGTTGAGGATGAACTCGGAGTGGAGCATGTACGTGTTGCGGGTGGTCATGTTCTGGCCACAGGCCTCCCCCGTCGAGTACTCGAACACCACATGGCAGGCGTTGGAGAGCACGAACGTCCGGACCGCCTGCAGACGCGCGTGCTCGCTGAGGAGGGGTATCCCGCCGAGCTCCTGGCCTCGGAACGGGTTGGCCGGATCGCCGAGCCAGTCCTGCATCGCGCCGACGTTGGCCGTCGCCCACTTCGAGAACTGATAGGCCTCGTCGGTGGTCTCGAAGACGTAGGCACTCCCGCGCGTCATCGCCGCGTGCAGCAGGTAGGTGGTCACGCCACCGGATTCGTTGGCCGCTTTGATCCCCCGACCCAACGAGGCATTCAGGCCGCCCTCGTGGGTCGCCATCGGTACGAAGAACGAGCGGCTCAGTCGGGCCGGATCCTCCACGAGCTCGCCCGACGGCCCCTCCCGTGCGTCCTGGTAGTGCACGAGGAGCGGCCCAACGACGCCGACCGGGATCGAGACGTGCCCGACAAGGGATTCGCACGATCGCTCGTAGACCGAGGCATCGATCGGGCCGAAATCGAAGGCCGGGTCGTCGGCGGCCAGCTCGTGGCCGTCGGCTGCGAGCGCGCGTCGCAGCCTCGCTTGTCGTTCGGCCACCCGGGTGGGCGTGATGGAACGTCCCAGCTCGCTCATGCTGCTCATCCCCGCCCGTCCAGAAGCCATCCGGCCCGACGCCGAGAGGCTACCCGCGCCGACCTCGGACCGGCCCGAGGCCTCGACTCCCCAAGCTGACGCACCCGTCAGCCATACACTCCTGTGGTCATGCCCGCCGACCTCCGTTTCTTCACCCCCACCGAGCACGAGGTCGTGGCCGCGGCCGCGGAACGCCTGATCCCCGCCCTCCGATCCGACTCGGGCGGTGTCCATCCGGGCGCCCGCGTCGGTGGCGCGGCCGACTACATCGACCGAGTGCTGGGCGCGTTCGCGATCGACCCGCCGCTGATCTTCGCCGGGGGTCCGTTCTCGGGCCGCGCCGGCGGGCGCGCCTCGTTCGTCGACTTCACGCCGCTGAGCCCGCTCGAGGAGCTTGCGTGGCGGACCCGGATCGAGGGTTCGCAGGGGATCGCGGCCCGCGAGTTCAACGGTCCGGTCGTCGGCTGGCAGGAGCACTACCGCTCCGGCATCGCCACACTGGGTGACGACTTCCCGACCGTCGACAACAACGAGCAGGGCCGCCGCCTCGACGGCCTCCCCTCGTTCCGCGACCTGCTCTACACCCACGCGTGCGAAGGGCTCTACGGCGCACCGGAGTACGGCGGCAACCCCGACGGATCGGTGTGGCGGGCGATCGAGTTCCCCGGCGACGTGCAACCCCGCGGCTACACCGACGACGAGGTCACGAATGCCTGAGTGCGACGTGGTGATCGTCGGCACCGGACCGGCCGGCGCGACGGCTGCCGAGGTCCTCACCGTTGCGGGATGGTCGGTGATCATGCTCGAGAAGGGCCGCAACCACCTCCTGTCGCTCGACGCGCCGTTCGAGCCGCTCGGCCACGTGTCGAACGACGAGATCAAGTTCCTGCGCCGCCACTACCTCGGCCCCGACCCGTTCCT
>JBBRHS010000147.1:0-6909 GCA_038222385.1 Acidimicrobiia bacterium | reverse complement strand
CTGGAGCAGGTGGCGTTGCCGATTGCTCGCCGCCGCGAACTCGTCGCGCCACCGGAGCTCGGCGGTCAGGATACCGGGGATGACTGGTCGTGGCTCCGGCTCGTAGTTCTGGTCCTCACCGAGGAACTGCCACGGACTGTGGGGGAGCAGCACGTGCACGAAGTCGAGTTGGGCCGCGCTCGCCGGCCGGAGCGATTCCACGAAATCGTCGCCCGTTCCGAGCGCTTCGTCGGAGCTCAGCTCGGAACGTAGGACGGCGCGGGCAGCGGGTGTGGGTTCGGGCGACGCGAACTCCGTCCACGCCGAGGTGGCGTCGTCGAGCATCCCGGCGATGCCGTTGCCGGATTCCGAGCCGGACTCGGCCCGCTCGCACAGTGACTCGGGGCACAGGCGGGTGAAGGGTTCGTGCACGTTCATGCGGTAGGCCCCGCCGAGCAGGGTGAACAGATTGCGGGGGTACTCCGATGCCACGGGCGGCACGAGCGCGCTCGACGGGTGGTCGCCGCTCAACAGGGCGGGTACCGCGGTCTCGGTGCTGGGAGACACGGTGGTGGTGTTGCGATACCAGGTCGATCCACGTTCGAGGGCCGCGAAGTTGGGGTACCGCGCCGCGTCGACGTGTCCGGTCCCGTCGAGGAGCGACTCGAGCGGGAACTCGTCCATGACCACCATCACGACCCGGGAGGGCGTCCCGACGCGGACGCCATTGGCGGCTTCGGGAGGAGTTCCCAGCACGATCGGGGTCACGGGGGACGACACGAGGAAGAGCACCGCGAAGGCGAACGGTGCGAGCGCGAGGTAGCGGAGGAAGAGCCGGACCGCGCCGAACCGGGAGATGCACACACCCGCCGCGACTCCTGCGACGACCGCGACCGCTGCGACCGCGGTGGCCGACCACCCGGTCGCGCCCTTCACGATCTCGATCGTGATGATGCCGGCGAGGGCGGCGCAGAAGACGACATGCGTCGCGGCGCGTGCGCGCGGGACGATGACCCCCACGAAGACCTCGATGAGCCAGAGCACGGCCGGGGGTGCGAAGACCACGATCGCGGCGAAGATGATGATCTGCGCCGCGCCGGCGTCGCGGGTCACGAACACGCCGGTCGCGTCGTTGCCGACGATGTCGAGGACCGGCTGCGCGACCGCGATGCCCGTGAGTGCGAGCAGCTCGAGCGCAGCCCGCGCCTCGCGCTGCCACGGTCCGAATCGCGGGCGCCGCTCGACGGTCGCGTCGAAGGGTTGCGAGTTCATGACCTCGGAACGGCGACGTACATCGTCCGGCTCCCGCCCGGGAGCTGCTCACGACCGGTGATCGAGAACTGCTCGCCGAGGAGCTGCTCGAACGCGTCGATGCGGTAGTCGTCGAACATCCCGGTCGGCTTGTTCCCGAGCAGCCTCGCGGCCATCGGGTCATGGCGCTCGACGAACTCGACGATCAGGGTCGCGTCGAGCGACCGGAACCACGAGACGACCTGCGCGAGCGGGACGTTCGCGGCGATCGCCAGGTGGTGCACGAGCGCGAGCGCGAGGACGAGATCGGGCCGGGCCCGGCCGGTGAACGCCCGACGTTCCTCGTTGCGCCAGCCGCGCGCCGGCGAGGGATCAACCAGGTTCATCACCAGCGGAAGGATGTTGTCGGGGCCGTCGGCCCGCAGCGACCGGTACAGCGCGTCGACCGTGACGTCGTCGGAATCGACGGCGACGACCGACCCCCCGTAGCCGGCGATCATCCGCGCGTAGGCGCCGTCGTTGCAGCCGAGGTCCCACGAGAGCGCCGGGTTCAGGTCCTCGACGGCAGCTCGGATGAAGGCGTCCTTGGCGGCACGGTCGGCGTCGGAGTACGAGCACGTCTCGCGGTAGCGCTTCCAGCCCGACTCGGAGCGCTGCGATCGCAGCTTGGCGATCAAGGCGTGGAGCTTCTTCACCGTGGCGAGGGTGAGCTCCTTGCCGAAGCCCGCCTTGCCCATCTCGTCCTTCAGCGCCGTAGCCCCCTCGGTGACGCGCGACTCGGCGACGCTGTGGAGGAAGACGTGGCGGAAGACGCCCTTCTTGAAGCGCTTCCGGCCCGAGAAGATCCGTCGCATCTCGGTGGGCTCGAGCCCGTCGAGGTGGCCGAGGAGATATCGCTGGAACGGGATGCCGAGGTGGGCTTCGAGGAGGAGCGGGTAGAGGAAGGTCTGGCAGAACTGCCGGTAGCCGATCCAGGGACCGCCACTGCGGAGGGGCTCGAAGGAACCGATGTCGATGAAGACCGGCCGGCGGCCGACCCACTGCACGTTGAAGGCGTAGCCGTCCTTCATGGTGACGTCTTCACCCAGCGCGGCGGCGAGGATCTCGAGATGGAGCAGCGCCGCGTCGCGCAGCATCTCGAACGACCACTCGTAGGGGTACGACACGAACGGGATCCGATCGTGTTCGAGCACCGCGGCGAAGGTGCCGGGGCTGCCGTCGGGGAGGTCGGTCAACTCGATGGATCTGGTCCCGACGGCCTTACCCTCGGCGAGCAGCGCCGGGAAGAACGAGGTCGCGCTGAGTGCGGTCCAGTCGGCCGATGCCGTGTCGTCGAGGCCCCGGAACACTCGGCCTCCGGAGTAGAACACCTGCGCCGCGGGGTCGCGGAACGAACCGGGCTCGACGCCCGATTCGTTCACGCGGCGTCTTCGGGGGCGGCCTCGCCCTGGTCACGCACCTTCGACGAGAAGAGGCCGAGGAAGCGGCGCCAGTACATCTTGGTGACGACGGCGATCCCCGCGAATCCGGCCGCGATCGCCCCGGCGATCATGCTGCCGGAGTTTCCGTCGAGATACGCGACGACCCGCACTCGGTGCCCCCTGTTTGATCGAGATCCTGTCCGACACTACCGGAGCGGCCCGATCCCGAGGCGGCAGCCGGGCCGGCCGGAGCTCAGAACTTGCCGGTGCGGCCGTAGCGGTAGTAGCCGGCGAAGGTCTCGTTGACCTCGCCCGGGATCGGGACGATCTCGCCGAGGAGGCGGGCCCCCCACACGATCTCCGCGGTGCGTTCCACGAGCTGGGCCACGTGCAACACGTGCTTCGGGTCCTTCGCCACCGCGAACAGCCCATGGTTGGCCATGAGCACACAGGCCCGGTCGGCGACCCGCTGTGCGATCTCCTCGCCGAGCTCGTCGGTCCCGGTGGTGCGGTACTCGGCGCACTCGACGTCGCCACCCACGTACACCACGAACTCCTCGATCACCGCGGGGATGGGCTGACGGGTGAGGGCGAACATGGTGGCGAACTTGGCGTGGCAGTGCATGGTCGCGTTGATCTCGTCGTGGAGGCGGAGTGCCCCGAGGTGCAGCGCCTGCTCGGTGGTGGGGCTGCGCTCGCCTTCGAGCACGTTGCCGTCGAGGTCGCACACGACGAGATCGTCGAGGGTCATCGTGAGGTAGTCGATGCTCGAGGGGGTGAGCACCGCGTTGCCGTCGGGGAGTCGGGCCGCGAGGTTTCCGGCCGTGCCCTCGACGAGGCCCGATCGGAGCATCTCCTGGGCGGTCCAGAGGAGCTGTTCCTTCGTCTCCTGCGCGGTGAGGGTCGTCTTGGTTGTCACGCGAGCACCTCGGGGTTGCAGATGTGGAGGGGACGCTCACCCGCGAGCAGGCGGGCGAGGTCGTCGGCGATGAGCTTGGAGTGGTTCGCCTCGGTGTTGTAGGTCGCGCCACCGATGTGGGGCGTGAGGACGACGTTCGGCATCGCGCACAACGGATGGTCGACCGGGAGGTGCTCGCCGACGAAGTGGTCGAGGCCGGCGCCACCGAGGTGGCCCACGACGAGGGAGTCGACGAGCGCGTCGGTGTCGTGCAGGAGCGCGCGGGCGGTGTTCACGAACACCGCGCCTTCCTTCATGCGTTCGAACTGCGGGGCTCCGATCATCCCCTCGGTCTCTGGCGTCACCATCGCGTGCATCGAGACGACGTCGGCTTCGGCGAGGAGGTCGTCGAGGGAATGGGTGGCCTCCGGGTTGTAGGGGTCGTACGAGATCACCTGCATACCGAGTCCCTCGAGCCGCCACTTGGTCGCCCGCCCGACCGCGCCGAGGCCGACGAGCCCTGCCGTCTGGCCGGCGAGCTGCCAGGCCCGGAAGCGTTGGTAGGGGATCGTGCCGTCGCGCCAGACCTCGCCGGAGCGGACGTCGAGGTCGGCCCGTACGACCCCGCGATTCACCGCGAAGAGGAGCGCGACCGTCATCTCGGCCACGCCGTCGGCGTTGCGACCCGGGGCCCGCAGCACCGGGATGCCCCGCTCGGTCGCGCCGGGGATGTCGACGTTGGTGGGATCGCCCCGGCACGCGCCGATGGCACGGAGCGGCAGATCGAGGACCGGCCCCTTCACGGAGTCACTCTCGACCACGAGGAGATCGGCGCCTTCGGCGACGATGCGGGCCGCGAGGTCTTCGGCCTTGTAGAGGCGGAGCGGTCGGTGGTCGATCCACGGGTCGAGCACGATGTCGGCGAGGCCTTCGAGCGTGGCGAGCCCCTCACCGCGGAACGGGGCGGTCACGAGAGCGCGGGGGCGGGTGCCGGAATGGTTGGTCACCCGGTCAGCTTCGCACGAACCTGACTAGCGTGTCAGGTTATGTGGAGCGAGCGACCGGTCCGCCGACGGCGCGAAACGCCGAGGAGCGAGCGGAGCGATTCGAGATGATTGCGTACGAGACGGGGCCCGTCGAACACACGGTGCTCATCACCATCGACCGGCCGGAGGCGCGCAACTCGGCCGATCTCGCGCACTTCAAGGCGTTGCGCGAGGCGTGGGCGCGCTTCGACACCGATCCCGACGCGTGGGTGGCGGTGATCACGGGCGTGGGCGACGCGTTCTTCACCGGCGCCGACCTCAAGACGTACGTCCCCGCGATCACGAAGCTCCAGCAGCGGATCGTCGAGGAGGGCGTGACCGAGGTCGACGGGTACCGCCTCGACGACGGCACGAAGGCCGTGCTGCGGGGGGCGAAGATCTGGAAGCCGATCATCGCCGCGGTCAACGGGTTCTGCACCGCCGGCGGGATGGAGATGCTCGGAGGGGTCGACATCCGGGTGGCGTGCCCCGAGGCCAGGTTCGCGGTGATGGAACCCAAGCGAGGCCTCTTCGCCGGTGGCGGTACGACCGTGCGCCTGCCGCGTCAGATCCCGTTCCCACAGGCGATGGAGTTCCTCCTCTGCGCTGATCTGGTCCCGGCGGCCCGTGCGCTCGAGATGGGACTCCTGAACGCGGTGGTACCACGCGAGGAGCTGCTCGACGCGGCCTGGGAGTACGCGCGCCGCATCACCGCGAACGCACCGCTCGCCGTGCAGGCCACGAAGCAGAGTGTGTGGGAGGGCCTGGGGATGGATCTGCGCGACGCGTACCGCAACGAGGCGGCGATCGCGGGCCGGATCTTCCAGACCGCGGATGCGGTGGAGGGTCCGAAGGCGTTCGCGGAGAAGCGCGAGCCGCGCTGGCAGGGGAAGTAGACGCGGGTGCCCGTCGATCCACGCGCGACGTGCATCATCGGTGAGGCGACGCGAACGTGGCATCCCTCGGAGGTCGGCGACGCGGGTGCGCCCGAACCGTTGGCGATGTGGGAGGAGGTCGCGCCTGCCGCCGCCGGACCATACCTGGAGCGGCTCGACGCGATCGACGTCGTGTACTGCCACACCTGGCAGTACGACGATCCGCCGCGACGGCTCGCGGAACGACTCTCGGTCGACCCGGCGCGTCTGCACTACTCGGGTATCGGCGGGACCACGCCCCAGCAACTCGTGCAGGACAACGCCGAACGGATCCGCCGCGGTGAGCTCGACCTCGTCCTCCTCGTCGGTGGCGAAGCGCTCGCGACGCAGCGGCGATGGAAGAAGGCGGGGGAGCGCTATCCCTACTCGTACAAGCCGGACGAGAAGCGGCCGTTCCCGTGGGAGGCGCCGTTCCATCCCTCCGAGGTCGCCCACGAGGTGTTCCAGGCGTGGCTGACGTTCGCAATCTTCGAGAACGCCCGGCGCGCGCACCTCGGCGTCCCGCTCGACGAGTACCGACGGCAGCTCGGGGAACAGTGGGCCGCGTTCACGAAGGTCGCGGCGGCCAACCCCGACGCGTGGTTCCCGATCGAGCGCACCGCCGAGGAGATCGTCACCTCGAGTCCCACGAACCGCATGGTCGGCTACCCGTACACGAAGTACATGGTGTCGATCATGGACGTCGACATGTCGGCCGCGCTGCTCCTCGCGTCGCACGAGTGCGCCGACGCACTCGGTGTGTCGGCCGACGACCGTGTGTACCTGCGCGGCACCGCGTACGCGACCGACCCGGTCTACGTCGCCGAGCATCCCGACCTGTGGCGTTCACCGGCGATGGAGTCGGGGAGCGCGGCGGCGCTCGCGGCGGCCGGGATCGGGATCGACGACGTCGCCCACCTCGACCTGTACTCGTGCTTCGGCTCGTCGGTGAACTTCGCGCGGGATGCGCTGGGCCTCTTGCCCGACGACCCGCGCGGCTTCACCGTCACCGGCGGACTCCCGTACCACGGTGGCGCAGGGAGCGACTACGTCACCCACTCGATCGCCACGATGGCGCGCCGGCTGCGGGCCGATCCGGGCTCCGTCGGACTCGTGAGCGGCGTGGGGATGCACATGACGAAGCACGCCTTCGGCGTGTACTCCACCGAGCCGGGTCCGGCCTCGCCCCCGCCCGAGATGCCCGAGCCCGAGCGGGTCCCGATCGTCGACCGTCACGAGGGCGCCGCGGTCGTCGCCGCGTACTCCGTCATCCACGGCGCCGAAGGAGCTCCGGAATGGGGAGTCGCGGTGTGCGACGTTCCCGCGGGACGGTGCTACGCGCGCATCGACGACCACGACCGGCTCGAGGCCGCGGAGGTCGAGGAGCTCGTGGGCGCCACCGTGACCCTCGTGCCCGACGG
>JBBRHS010000146.1:0-6910 GCA_038222385.1 Acidimicrobiia bacterium | reverse complement strand
GTCGCGCTCCTCGGCGTGGCCGCCTTCGCCGAGGGCGCCGGCAGCGACTTCCTCCGCGCGCTCCTCGGCGGCTTCGCCGCGTTCGCCGCGCTGGGACTGCTCCACATCGTGTCGCCGCGGGGGATGGGGTTCGGCGACGTGAAGCTCGCGTTCGTGCTCGGCCTGTATCTCGGCTGGCTCGGCTGGGGCGAGGTGTTCCTCGGCCTGTTCCTCGGGTTCCTGCTCGGCGCGCTCATCGGTGTCGCGCTGATCGCCACGCACCTTCGCAGCCGCAAGGACCACGTGCCGTTCGGGCCGTTCCTCGCCGCGGGCACGCTCATCGCGATCATCTGGGGACCGGCGATCCTCGGCTGGTACTCCCAGAGCCGATAGCCCGCGGATGGGCTTGCTCACAACGGTGGGACAACGCCGTTGTTCGGGCTCAGCTTTTGCGGTCCGGGATGCCGATGGAGTCGGTGTGCACGGATGCATACGCAGGACTCTCGTTGCGGCCCATGTTGACGATTGTGGACAATGAGGCTTACTGTGCCGCGAGTCAACGAGGGGATACTGGCGTGACGATGTTCGCGCCCGACGGACTGCTCACCGTACGGGAAGTGGCGGAGGCGATGCGGGTCTCCACCATGACCGTCTACCGGCTCATCAAGGCCGAGGAGCTCCCCGCGATCCGTGTCGGCAAGCACTTCCGGATCCGCCGCCGTGACCTCACCGGCTACCTCGACGCCCGGATGGTGGGCCAGCGACCGGACGTGATGCCCCTCCCGGGCGAGAGTCGCGCGGCGGGCGGCGAGTAGCCCATGGCTTCCCGGCGGGTCATCGGCCTCGACATCGGCACCAACGCGGTGCGGGTCGCCGACATCGAGTTCAACGACACCATCATTCTGCGCGCCTTTGGCCAGGTAGCCCTGCCGCTCGACGCCATGCGCGAGGGCGAGGTGCTCGACCCCGGAGCGGTGACCGCGGCGATCCAGCGGCTCTGGCGCGAGCTCGGGCTCAAGAAGGGCGAGGTGCGGGTCGGCATCGCCGGACCGCGCGTGATCGTGCGCACGGTGGACCTCCCGGCGATGCCCGACGCCGACCTCGCGAGCGCGATCCGGTTCCAGGCCCAGGAGCTCATCCCGATCCCGCTCGACGACGCCGTGCTCGACTTCCAGGTGCTCGAGTCGGTCCCCGGTCCCGACGCCGACGGCTTCGTTGCCCCCGCGGCCCCGCCGGTCGATTCCCCGTTCGCCGACCCTGCTCCCGCGACGGGTCCGCCGGGCGCAGGAGCCGAGGGTGGCATCCCCGGTCTCGACCCGCTGCCACCGGCCGACGAACCCACCGAGGCGATCCCCGGAGCCACGGGCACGAACCGGGTGCTCGTCGCCGCGGCGCACCAGGAGACCGTCGCCCGGATGATCGGCGCGGTGCGCGCGGCGGGGCTCAAGGTCGCCGCCGTCGACCTCGTCCCGCTCGCGCTCGTGCGGGCGCTCGGGCGTCGCGTCGCGCCCGACGGTCCGGGTGCCGAGGGCATCGTGTCGATCGGTGGTGGAGTCACCGTCATCGTCGTGCACGAAGGCGGCCTGCCGCGGTTCGTCCGCATGCTCGGCACCGGCGGCCGGTCGCTCACCGAGGCGATCGCACGTGACCTCGATCTCACCATCGAGACCGCCGAGGCGCTGAAGCGCCAGGGCGAGAACTCGCCACCCGAGCTCGCGCCCCGCGTCAATGCCGCGCTCGAGCGTCCGCTCTCCGACCTCCTCGAAGAAGTGCGCGGCTCGCTCGACTACTGGCGCACCCAGCCCGGCTCGGCCCGGTTGCTCCGGGTCACGGTCACCGGGGGCGTCTCCTTGCAGCCCGGCGTGGTCGACGGTCTCTCGAGGGTGCTCGGCGTTCCCGTCGAACACGCCCAGCCCCGTGAGGGTGTGGAAGTCGGCGACATCGGGTTCCCGCCCGACGAGGTCGCCGCGCTCGACCCGTACCTGCCGGTGCCGATCGGTCTCGCGCTCGGCGGATCGCCCGGCGGCAAGCGGATCAACCTCTCGGGCACCGACCGCGGTTCGGGCCCGGCCGACACCCGCAAGCTCGCGCTCGTGCTCGGCGCCGTTGGTCTCGGCCTGCTGCTGCTCCTCGGCCTGTTGAGCTTCCAGAAGCAGTCGCAGGTCTCGAACGCCGAGGACGACCTCTCGAGCCAGCAGGCCACGAACGCGAAGTTGCAGTCGCAGATCGACGAGCTCGCAGAGGCTCAACAGGACCAGGCCAAGATCGAGGCGATCCAGGCCCAGGTCACCCAGATCCTCCAGACCGACGTGTCGTGGGCCGTGATGCTCCAGGAGATCGCCCGCACCATCCCCGACGACACCTGGCTCTCCGCGTTCCAGGGCGGGGTCACGACCGACCCTGCCGCTGCTGCATCGGCTGCCGCCAACACCGCGGCGGGGATCTCCGGCTCCACGGCCGCACCGGGGACTGCCACCACACCCGTCGCCGGCGCGCTGTCGGGGACAGTGTCGTTCACCGCCACCGGCCTCGACTTCACGTCGATCTCCAGTTGGATCACCCGGGTGAGCGACATCCCGTCTTACTCGAACCTGTGGGTGCCGACCGCTTCGGCGACCCAGCTCGGTGGACGGACGGTCGTGAACTTCACGTCGAACGCCGCCCTCACCGACAAGGCGAAGTCGAACCGCCTCGAGGAGTTCACGGGCCAGGATCAGACCGGTACCGACGCAGGTGGTCAGCGGTGAAGCGCAACGTGATCATCGCCATCGTGGCGGGCGCACTCGCCGTGATCCTCGTGTGGTTCTTCTTGTTCTACAAGCCGAAGAGCAACGAGGTCTCGAAGACGAACGACGAAGTCGCCACGGCCGAACGGCAGCAGCAGGACCTCGAGGCGACGCTCGCCCGGCTGCAGGAGCTCGACGCGAACCGACCGCAACAGCAGGCCGACCTCGACAAGCTCAACGCAGCGATCCCGGCGACCCCCGACCTCGCGGAGTTCATCTTCGAGGCCAACACCGCGGCGGCCGACTCGGGTGTCGACTGGCTGTCGATCGCGCCGACGCCGCCGGCCGCGAGCCTCACTGGTGGTCCGAGCGAGATCGTGCTCAACATCCAGGTCCAGGGTGGGTTCTTCCAGGTGCTCGACTACCTGAACCGCCTCGAGAACCTCAAGCGGCTCGTGGTGACCGACACGCTGAACCTGTCGGCCGGTGGCACCGACACATCAGGCAGCGCCGGATCGGCGGGCACGCCCACACTGTCGACCTCGACCTCCGATTCGGGCGCGCCCACGCTCAGCGTCACGCTCGGAGCCAAGATGTACACCTCCGCGACCCTCGCGCCGGCGGCACCCGGTGCGGTGCCCGCGCCGGCGCCCGCACCGGCGACCCAATCTTCCGGCTCTGGAGTGTCGTAGTCATGGCCGAATCGACGCCGAAGGTGAGCAAGCCGTTCATCGTGATCGCCGGGATCGGCCTGTTGGTGATCGTCGCGTTCCTGGCCATGAAGGTGCTCGGCGGTGGTGGGGGCGGCGACAGCACCGAGACGACGGCCGCGCCCGCGGCGTCGGGTGCTCCGGCCGCGTCGACGACGACCACGACCACGCCGGAGGAACCGTCGACCCCGAACCAGTCGTTCGACGTGTTCACCACCAAGAACCCGTTCCAGCCGCTCGTGACCGCAAGTGCCGACGTCGGCGGCTCGACGACCGAGCAGACGAGCCCGCCCGTCGACAACTCCGGCGGCGGTGTGGTCCCGCCACCGATCATCCCCGAGGAACAGGCACCGGCGGCGGGCACGCCGGTCTCGGTGCTCGAGGTGAGCAACGCCACCGGCACCACGGTGGCTCGGGTGCAGGTCGGCTCCACGGTCTACACGGTCGTGGTGGGTGAGACCTTCGCGACGAGCTACCGGGTCGTGAGCCTCGACCCCGCCAGCGGTTGTGGACAGTTCCAGTACGGCGACACGCCGTTCGAGCTCTGCGTGGGCCAACAGACCCTGAAGTAGCAGGACGTGGGGAGCCGGACCCGGGAGCCGGACCCCGGGGAAGGACACCCGGTTCGGGGAGGCTGCTCCCGTACACTCGGGGGATGTTGCGCCTGCTCACCGCCGGTGAATCGCACGGCCCGGCCCTGACGGTCATCGTCGAGGGCCTGCCGGCGGGCCTGCCCCTCGACATCGAGGAGATCGCGACCGAGCTCTCCCGCCGCCGACTCGGCTTCGGCCGGGGACCCCGGATGCGGTTCGAACGCGACGACCTCGAGTTCCTCGGCGGCGTGCGCCACGGGTCCACCCTCGGCTCGCCGGTCGCGATCGTGATCCACAACACCGAATGGTCCAAGTGGCAGGAGGAGATGTCGCCCGGCGCCGGCGTCACCGAGAAGCCCCTCACCGCGCCGCGCCCCGGTCACGCCGATCTCGTCGGGATGCAGAAGTACGGCTTCGACGATGCCCGCAACGTGCTCGAACGGGCGAGCGCCCGCGAGACCGCGGCGCGAGTGGCGGCGGGTGCGATGGCCAAGTCGCTCCTCGCCACACTCGGCACGACCGTGATCAGCCACGTGATCCAGATGGGCGACGCCCGGGTCGCCGCCGACGCGGCCCGCCCCGGGCCGTCTGATCTCGATCGCATCGACGACTCACCGGTGCGTTGCTTCGACCCCACGGCCGAGGCGGCGATGATCGACGCGGTGAAGGCCGCGGCGAAGGTGGGCGACTCGCTCGGAGGGGTCGTCGAGGTGCTCGGCCACGGTGTGCCGATCGGCCTCGGCTCGCACGTGCACTGGGACCGCAAGATCGACGGTCTGCTCGCGCAGGCGCTCATGAGCATCCAGGCGATGAAGGGAGTCGAGATCGGCGACGGCTTCGAGATCGCCGGCCGGCGCGGCAGCGAAGCCCACGACGAGATCCTCTGGAGCACCGAGCACGAAACCTACGAGCGCGCTTCTGACCGGGGCGGCGGTACGGAAGGTGGCATCACGACGGGTGCGTTGCTCGTGGCCCGGGCCGCGATGAAGCCGCTCGCCAGCCTGAACCGGCCCGTGCTGCGCACCGTCGACGTCGAGACCAAGGCCGAGACGGTGTCGTTCAAGGAACGGACCGACGTCACCGCCGTCCCCGCCGCGGGCGTGGTCGCGGAGACGATGGTCGCGCTGGTCCTGGCGTCGGAGGCGTTGCGGAAGTTCGGTGGCGATTCGCTCGCCGAGTTCGTCCGCAACCACGACGCCTTCGTCGCGAGCCTGTGAGCGCAGACGGAGGCCCGGCCCCTCATCTCATCTTCGTCGGGCTGATGGGGTCGGGGA
Organism: Acidimicrobiia bacterium; assembly: GCA_038222385.1. Taxonomy (GTDB): domain Bacteria; phylum Actinomycetota; class Acidimicrobiia; order IMCC26256; family JANYLB01; genus JANYLB01. Next base: position 1,628 of record JBBRHS010000146.1, on the reverse strand, counting down.
AGACGACGGTGGGGAAGCGGTGTGCCGAGGTGCTCGATCGTCCGTTCGTCGACACCGACGAGCTGGTCGAGGCAAGCTCGGGCCAGACAGTGGCGGAGCTGTTCGCGACCGTCGGCGAGATCGGGTTCCGCGCGGTCGAGCGGCAGGCCGTGGCCGACGCGTGTGCAGCACCGACTCCGGTCGTCATCTCGTGCGGGGGCGGCGCGGTGCTCGATCCCGACAACCGGCGGCGGCTCCAGGCCTCGGGCTGCGTCGTGTGGCTCCGGGCGCCGGCCGGCGTGCTGGCCGAGCGGATCGGCTCGACCTCGGCCCGGCCGCTGCTCGCGAACGGCAATCCCGAGGTCACCCTCGAACGGCTCTCCACCCTGCGCGCCGGAACCTATGCGGCCATTGCCGGGGCGACGGTCGACACCGACTCCCTCGGCGTCGACGAGGTCGTCGAGCGCGTGCTCGCCGAGTACGGGAAGCTCCAGTGAGCGCAGGCGGAGGCCCGGACTCGGAGCGCGGGTCGTCGACCGGTGGGCGGTCGGGGGCCGGAGCCGGAGCGAACCATCGAAGCGTGAGCGCAGGCGGAGGCCCGGACGTCCCGAACCGGACGGAAGCGGGTGAGCGATCGAGGGCCGGAGCCGGAGCGAACCATCGGGTCGTGCCGGTTCGCGTGGATCCGGCGTACGAGATCGTGGTCGGGCCGGGTGTGCTCGCGGAGACCGCCGGTCTGGTGGGCGACCGACGTCGGGTGGCGATCGTGAGTCAGGCGCCCATCGCGTCGGAGTATGCAGAGCAGCTGACGAAGGTCCTGCCCGCGAGCGAGGTGTTCCTCATCGACGACGGCGAGGACGCCAAGAACCTCGCGACGGTGGAGAGCCTGGCCCGGCGGTTCGCGCAGTGGGGGCTCCTGCGCGACGACGCCGTCGTCGCGCTCGGCGGGGGAGTGGTCGGCGACGTCGCCGGGTTTAACGCCGCGTCGTACCACCGCGGGGTGACGGTCGTGCAGGCACCGACCACGCTCCTCGCGATGGTGGATGCAGCCATCGGCGGCAAGACCGGCGTCAACCTGGCCGAGGGCAAGAACCTCGTGGGTGCGTTCCACCAGCCGGTGGGTGTGGTCGCCGACACCACCACCCTCGCCACTCTCCCCGAACGGGAGTACCGCTCCGGACTCGGCGAGGTCGCGAAGTACGCGCTCATGGGCGACGTGGTCGCCGACCCGAGTGGGATCGTCGACATCCTGCGCCTGCGCGGCGGCGCGGTGCTGGGCCGCGAACCCGACGTCCTCGCCGATCTGGTGGCCCGCTGTGCCGCGATCAAGGCCGACGTCGTCGCGGCCGACCCGCAGGAACGCACGGGCATCCGGGCGACACTCAACTACGGCCACACCCTGGCGCACGCGCTCGAGACCGCCGGCGACTACTCGCTCACCCACGGCGAGGCGGTCGCAGTGGGTCTGATGTTCGCGGTACGGCTCGCCGAGGCGATGGAGCGCGTCGGTGCCGACGCGGTCGATCGGCATCATGCGATCGTGGCGTCGCTGGGTCTGCCGACCGAGGTCCCCGACGGCGCGACCCTCGAGCCCGACGCCCTGATCGAGCTGATGCGACGCGACAAGAAGGCCCGGGGCGGCCTCACGT
>JBBRHS010000145.1:0-6971 GCA_038222385.1 Acidimicrobiia bacterium | reverse complement strand
CGTGACGATCACGCCCTTGCCTGCCGCGAGGCCGTCGGTCTTCACGACGTAGAGCCCCGGGAGCGTCTCGAGGAACGCGAGCGCGGCCTCCTCGTGCGTGTGGTCGAACGCGGCGTGGCGCGCGGTCGGTACCTCCACCGCGGCCGCGACCTCCTTCATCCACGCCTTCGAGCCCTCGAGGTGGGCGGCCGCCCGCGACGGGCCGAAGACCGGGACGCCGAGGTCGCTGATCTCGTCGGCAAGGCCGTCGACGAGGGGTTGCTCGGGCCCGATGATCACGAGGTCGAACGTCTCGACCTCGGCGAGCGCGTCGGCGAGCTCCACGCACGGAGCGACGTCGGCGATGCCCGGGTTGCCCGGTGCGGCCACGACCGTATCGACCGCGGCCGAACGAGCGAGCGCCCACGCGAGCGCGTGCTCCCGCCCACCGGAGCCGACGACGAGGACCTTCATCGGCGCGTCACCGGACGGTTCACGCGGGGTGGGGCCGCACGACCGTCTGATCGCGCTCGGGCCCGACCCCGATGAACGTGATCGGCACTCCGGAGAACTCCTCGATGAAGTGCACGTAGTCGCGCGCCGCGACCGGGAGATCGTCGAGGTGCTCGGCGCGCTCGATGTCGTGCGCCCACCCGGGAAGGGTCTCGTAGATCGGGCGCACCTTGTGCATCACCGACTGGTGGTACGGGACGTGGTCGTACCGGACGCCCGCGTCGTCTTCATAGGCGACGCAGACCTTGAGGGTCTCGAACTGCGAGAGCACGTCGAGCTTGGTGATCGCGATCTCGGTGCACGTGTTGATGCGCGCGGCATGCTTGATCATCACGAGGTCGAGCCAACCGGCCCGTCGCCGTCGTTTGGTGTTCGTGCCGTACTCGCGACCGCGGTCGACGAGGACGTCGCCTTCGGGGGTGCCTTCGGGCAGCTCGGTCGGGAACGGACCGGAACCGACGCGGGTCGTGTAGGCCTTCACGATCCCGACGATGCGATCGAGGTCGCGCGGCCCGACCCCGGCTCCTGCGCACACACTGCCCGCCACCGGGTTGCTGGAGGTGACGAACGGATAGGTGCCGTGGTCGAGGTCGAGGAACGTCGCCTGCGCGGCCTCGAAGAGGACCACCTGCTGGGCGTCGAGGGCCTGGTGCACGAGGTGGACGGTGTCGTCGATCAACGGCTCGATGCGCGGCGCGAGCGCGAGGTAGTCGGCTGCGAGGGCGTCGGCGTCGACGGGGAGTCGGTTGTAGACCTTGGTGAGGAGCCCGTTCTTCTCGCGGAGCACGAGATCGAGCTTCTCGCGAAAGATCTTCGGGTCGAAGAGGTCCTGCACCCGGAGGCCGACCCGCATCGCCTTGTCGCCGTAGGCCGGGCCGATCCCGCGCTTGGTCGTGCCGAGCTTGTTCTTGCCGAGGAAGCGCTCGGTGACCCGGTCGAGCTCCTGGTGGTACGGCATGATCAGGTGCGCGTTGCCGGAGAGCCGGATGCGGCGGGGATCGATGCCCTTCGACTCGAGCATGTCGAGCTCGGCGAGCAGCACGACCGGGTCGACGACGACCCCGTTGCCGATCACCGGCACGACCCACGGGTAGAGGACACCGCTGGGAACGAGCTGCAGCTTGAACACCTCGCCGTCGACGACGAGGGTGTGCCCGGCGTTGTGTCCGCCCTGGTAGCGCACGCAGAGCGCGGCTTCCTTGGCGAGGTAGTCGGTGAACTTCCCCTTGCCCTCGTCTCCCCACTGGGTACCGACGATCACGGTGCCGGGCACGCGGCGCTCCTCTGACAGCAGCCTGAACGACTGCACCGGATCGGGGTGGCCCCGAGAACGCTCACGTTGGGTAGAGGATAGTCGACCGTCTGCGACCGGCCCGCGGAGCAGCCCGCGAAGATCCGGATCAGGGCAGGGTCGGTGCCCGCGCCCGGGCTTCGCCTCTGAGCTCGACGAACAGCGCTTTCGTCGCCCCGACCAGCGGGACCGCGATCAGGGCGCCGACCACACCCGCGGCGGAGACGCCGATCAGCACCGTGGCCATCACGATCGGCGGCGAGAGCTGCACCGCTCGACCCGAGATCAGCGGGCCGAGGACGTGGTTCTCGAACAGCTGGTAGGCCACGAACAGCAGGGCGGCGATCAACCCCGTCGTAGGGCTGTCGGAGAAGCCGAGGAGCACGAACGGCACCCCACCGAGGAGCCCACCGACCTGCGGGACCAGGTTCGTGAGACACACCCACACCGCGGCCAGCGGCGCGAGCGGGATACCGAGGATGAGTCCGAACGCGAGGACGGCCGAACCGGCGCAGAGCGCGACCAGCAACGAGCCCGCGACGTAGCGTCCGACCACCCGGTGCGCGATCTCACCCAGCCGGTCGGCATCGGCGAGCCGGCTCGCCGGAATGAGGCGCCTGACCCGGTCGCGGAGCTGCTGGGCATCGAGGAGGAGGGTGATCGCGAGCAGGACCGTGAGGAAGAAGGCCAGGAACCCGTCGGCAACCGACCGCGCGAGCTCCTCGAGCGGCGCGGTGTTCGACGAGAGCCGGTTCGGGAGGTCCTTGATCCACTCCTCGATCTTCTGGGGGACCTGGTTCTCCCTGAGTGGCCGGCCGATGATCGGGAGCTGGCCGAGGTCCTCGACGACCTTCGGAGCTTGGCGGTCGAGGTTCGCGAACTGATCGGCGGCGCGCGGTGCGATGAGCACCGCGAAGATCGTGAGGAGCACGAGGAAACCGCCGAGCACGGTCGCTACCGCGCTCAGTCGGCCGAAGTGGAGGCGCCGCTGTACGAGCTGCACGATCGGATCCAGCGCGAGCGCGATGAGCACCGCGAGCACGAGCCCGGTCAGGGTACGGGGCACCTCGGCGATGAGCCACACGACGACAGCGAGGACCGCCACCGCCGCCGCGATCGACAGTGCGGAACGCGGGTCGAGATCGATCGTGTTGCCCTCGGGGATCCGCGGGTCGGGAGGGGCCACCCACCTAGCCTAAGGAACGATGAACGTGCCCGGCGGGATGCCTCGCGTCCGCATCTCTCTGCGCGCCGCCGGTGCGATCGTCGGGTCGCTGGCGCTCACGATGCTCGCGCTACGCACGCTTCGGTCGTCGGAGCGGGTGATCGGCTGGATCATCTTCGCAGCCACCTTGGCCATCGTCCTCGACCCGCTGGTGAAGGTCGTGCAGCGTCGGATGCCGCGCGCCCTCGCGGTGATCGTGGTGCTCCTCGCCATCGGCGGTGCGAGCGGCATCGCCGCCTACGGGCTCGTCGACGACGTGACCACCCAGACGACCCGGCTGCAGCGCGACCTGCCCGAGCGGGCCGACGAGCTGGAACAAGGGAGCCGGTTCCGCGAGTCGCTGCAGGAGTTCGAGCTCACGCAACGCACCCGGGAGTTCGTGAAGTCGATTCCCGACGTGCTCCGCGGCGGGACACCGACGGAGGCGGTCCGGTCGGCCGCCGACCGGGGCGCGGGACTGCTCGCCACGCTCATCCTCACGCTCTTCTTCCTCGCCTACGGCCGGCGGGGGTTCGCGACCACGCTCGCGCAGATCCCCGACCCGCAGCGCCGCGACCACTGGCGCCGGCTCGCGCTCGGCACGTACCGCAAGACGTCGCGCTACGCGCTCGGGATGCTCGGGCTCTCGGTCGTCACCGGCATCGTCGTCTTCGCGGTTGCTCGGCTCCTCGACATCCCGGGCCCCGTCGCGCTCGGAGTCTGGGCCGGGCTCTGGAACCTCATCCCGCTGTTCGGAGTGCTCATCGGATCGCTGCCGGTCGTCGTGCTCGCGAGCACGCACTCACCCGAGCAGGGTCTCCTCGTCGTGGTGCTGCTCGTCGCGTTCCACACCGCCAAGGCCCTGACCGGTCGCAACCGACTCGAGCACGCGACGCTGCGCGTCGGCCCGTTCCTCACCGCGTTCGCCGCGGTGATCGGCCTCGAGCTCTACGGACTCGGTGGCGCGCTCGTCTGGATGATGGGCATGACCGTGCTCCTCGCCTTCACTGATGTCGAGGGTGAGCTCCGCACCGGCTCCGCCGCGCCCGCGCTGATCTGACACGCGGGGCGCGCGCGACCAGGGCTCGGCTGCGCCAACCAGTGCCTTCGTGGCCGATTGCAGCACCAGCAGCGCCAACGCCTGGCGGAACACGAAGTACTGGAGTGGGAGCCCGATGAGGGCCGGGTAGCGCTCACCCGCGAGTCGGAGCGCGACGAACGCACCGACGAACTGCGCCACCGTGAACACGGACCAGATGACCAGGGGGCCGAGCTGGCCCGTTGCGAGCCCGTACAGCGCGGCAAGGTCGAGCGCGAGGAAGGACAAGGGGAGCAGCGCGTGGAACACCACGAAGGACGGCAGCGTCACTGTCCTCCATCGCCACGGCGCGTTCCCGTTGCCCCGCTTCGTGTAGAGCCAGGAGCACTGGAGGATTCCCAGCGACCACCGCGTGCGCTGCTGCCAGAATCCGCGCCACGTGGTCGGCGCCTCGGTCCGGGCGGGGGCATCGGCGACGAAGCGGATCTTCCACCCGGCTCGGCCGAGCGCGAGCGTGAGGTCGGTGTCCTCAGCGAGGGTGGCACCGGAGAAGCCACCCACCTCCTCGACCGCACGGCGACGGTACGCGCCCACCGCGCCGGGGACCGTACCCGTCGAACCAAGCAGATCGAACGCCCGACGATCGAGTTGCGACCCCATGAGGTACTCGAGGTACTGACAGTGGGAGAGCACCGAATCTCCGCGCTGGGGCATCAGGAAGCCGCTCGCTGCGCCGACGTCGGGATGCTGGAACGGCCGCGCGAGATGCTCGATCGTCGTCCACTCGACGATCGTGTCGGCATCGATCGTGACGACGACGTCGTTGCGGGCTCGCAGGAGTGCGGTGTTGAGGGCGGCTGCCTTGCCCCGTCGGCTGATGGACAACACAGAGAGGCGATGATCGTGAATTGCTCGGACGACGGCCGCGGTGGCGTCGTCGGAGCCGTCGTCGACCACGATGACCTCGAACTGCGGGTGTGACGACGCGAGCAGGGCGCGGACGGTGCGCTCGATCGACGACGCCTCGTTGTGTGCCGGCACGATCACCGTCACCGGAATCGGGAGCACAGGATCGAGGCGCGGCCGACGCAGCGGTGAACGCCGTTCCCGCCTCGCCTGGCGCACCGCGAACAGCGACAACACGAGTATCCGCACGACCGCGACGGCAGTGACGAAACCGATCACCACACCGAGGATCTCGGTCAACCACCGCCCGACGCGAAGGGACGTGAGAATCGCCACCCCGCGCGCGTGAGCAAGCGGTGGCGCGCTGCGGACTACAGAAGGTACCCGCGCCAGTTCGGAGACCGTCACGAAGCGGTACCCGTCGCTGCGCAGCCTCACGATGAGCGCAGACAGGGCTGCCACAGTCTGCTGTCGGTCCTTCCCGCCGTCTCGGAAGGTGATGATGCCACCGAGCCCGTCTTCGGGCATCGCCCGACGAACGATCGCTGACACCGCGTCGCGTCGCCAGTCGCCGGAGTCATGGTCGGTGAGCACCGTGAGGTAACCGAGATCAGCGGCGCGCCGCGACACGTCGAGTTCGTTGCTCCCGACCAGCGCGGCCGAACCGACGTACGGCGGTCGCAGAAGGACGGACTGTCGACCGGTTGCGCCGGTGATCGCGGCTTGGGTGAGCCGCAACTCGCGGTTCATCTCCTCTGCCGACACCGCAGCGAGGTCGACCTGGTCGAAGCTCAGCAAGCCCGTCTCGTGACCTTCGTTCGTCTCCCGACGAGCCAGGCCGGGGTGCTGCACGACGTTGCGACCGATCAGGAAGAAGGTCCCGGGTACGTCGTGTGCCTGCAGCACGTCGAGCACCTCGGGTGTCCACCGTGGATCCGGGCCGCCTTCGAACGTGAGTGCCACCGTCCTGCGGTACGGCCGAGCCGACCGGGTGACCGGATCCGTTGCGTCGATGACGCTCCCGGTACCAGGCGGGAGCTCGGGAGGTGCGTACCCGGCCCGATCGGAGTCGGGTCGGAGCGTCCGCCCGGTCGCTGCGAGGTGGTGCCACGCCCACAGGCCGGCAAAGACGCTCACCGCGATGAGTCCGAGGGCACCCCATCCCGAGGTCACCGCGACGCGTCTCCGGAGTCGGGATGGCCCGCGACGCCCCGACCCCGATCTCGTGTGCCGCACCGAGCGAGCGCGTGGGTTGCGGGTGCGGGTTCGGACGACGACCACACCGGCCGTTGCGATCGCAGCCACACCAGAACCCGCGGCGAGCGCCAGGGGTCGCGGGCCGGGGCGGGACGTCCCGCGCTCCCTGCGCGCCGGCGATCCGGTGGCGGACCGCAGGATCGGAGGTGCACCGCCGATCGGCTCGACGGTCTCGAGGCGGGGATGTGGGAGGTCGGAGCCGACGAAGAACCCGTCGGTGAGCGCGAGCAGGAACACCGTAGCGAGGACTGCCCCCAGGGCGATCCCGATCGTGACCGACACTCGACGGAAACGGACGCGTCGGTCGGCCGATGCCTGAACGGAACCACTCATCCCTGACCGTTCGAACACCACCTTTGGACCTTATGCCGCGCTCGCCACGGAATCCACGGGTCGGGATCCCGAGCTGCGCCGTGAGTTGCGCGTCCGGGCGTGGAACCCGAGCCGGTCAGACGGCGGTGAAGCTGCGGCGGGTGAAGACGAGGCCACCGTCGGCGACGGCGTCGACCTCGATCGTGTCGCCGTCGGCGTAGTCTCCCTGCAGGACCGCGAGCGCGATCGGGTCGGCCAACTCGCGTTGGATCACCCGCTTCAACGGCCGGGCCCCGAAATCGGGGTCGTAGCCCACACGCGAGATGTGCTCCCGGGCGGCGGGTGCGAGCTCGAGTCCGAGGTTCCGTTCCGCGAGACGACCGCGGAGCGCGTCGACCTGGATGTCGACGATGTGGGCGATGTCGGCCTCGGTCAGCTTCTGGAACACGATGATCTCGTCGATGCGGTTC
>JBBRHS010000144.1:0-6974 GCA_038222385.1 Acidimicrobiia bacterium | reverse complement strand
ACCGCGTCGAGGGCGCGGAGCAGATCCGCGAACTGGGGTCGGTACTGGCCGGCCCCGAGATCGCGACCGTAGGAGTTCACGTTCTGGCCGAGCAGGGTGATCTCGCGCACGCCGTCGGCGGAGAGTCCTTCGACCTCGCGCACGATGTCGCCGAGGCGTCGGCTCACTTCGGGCCCACGCACGCTCGGCACGATGCAGAACGTGCACGAGTTGTCGCACCCGATCTGGATCGTCACCCACGCCGAGTGGACCGATTCCCTCCGGGCCGGGAGGGCCCCGATCTCGCCACCCGCCCACGCGCCGCCGGTCGCAGGATCGTGCTCCTCCGCGATCTCGACGACCGACGCTCCGGATCGGCGGGCCTCGTGGAGGAGCGCCGGCGCCCGACCCAGGTTGTGGGTGCCGAACACGACGTCGACGTGACCGGCCCGCTCGACGATGCGGTCACGGTCCTTCTGCGCGAGACACCCTCCGACCGCGATCTGCAGGTCGGGGTTGGCGTCCTTCAGTGCCTTCAGCCGACCGAGGTGCCCGTAGAACTTGTTGTCGGCGTTCTCACGGATGCAGCACGTGTTCAAGACGATGACGTCGGCATCGTCGATGGAATCGGTGGCCTCGAGCCCGTCGGCGACGAGCATGCCCGCGACCCGCTCGGAGTCGTGCTCGTTCATCTGGCACCCGTAGGTGCGGACGTGGAAGCGGCGGGGCGCCGGGCTGATCACGCGCCAAGTGTAGGAGGCACGATCTCCCCCGATGCTGCGCTAGGGCCGGCTCTGACCCTTCATCGCCTTGTGGATCGCCTTCCACCTCTGCTTCTCCTCGGCCGCCAGCTTCGGATCGATCGATCGGGCCTCGTAGGCGAGCTCCCGCTGGAGCTTGTCCCAGCTCTCGAAGCGGGCCGGGTCGATCCGGCCGTCGGCCAGCGCCTCCTTCACCGCGCACCCCGGCTCGGAGTCGTGCGCGCAGTCGCCGAACCGGCACGAGTCGACCAGCTCCTCGATCTCGGGGAACGTCAGCGCGATGCCGCCCTCGACGTCCCACAGGCTGATGCTGCGCACGCCCGGGGTATCGAGCAGCACACCGCCCCCCGGGACCGGCATCAGCGATCGGAACGTGGTCGTGTGACGACCGCGGTGATCGCTCTCGCGCACCTCCCCGGTGATCGCGACGTCGTTGCCCACGATCGCGTTCACCAACGTCGACTTCCCGACCCCCGACGGGCCGAGCAGCACCGCGGTCAGCCCCGGTCGGAGGGCGGCCGTCATCTCGTCGATCCCCACGCCGGTCTTCGCACTCACGACCATCACGTCGACGAGACCGATGCGATCGCGCACCGCCGCGCCCTGCGCCTCGGCGTCGGCGGTGGCGTCGGACTTGTTCAGCACCACGACCGGACGGGCGCCGCTCTCCCACACGACCACGAGCTCCCGCTCGATCCGATTCGGGCTGGGCTCGCGGTCGAGGCCGACGACGATGAACGCCACATCGACGTTGGCCGCTACGACCTGCGGGCGCGGGATCGGCCCCGAACCCCGCTTCGAGAGCTCCGACCATCGGGGCAGGATCGCGTCGATCGACGGGAGGCCGTCGGCGCGCGGTGGACGGAGCGCCACCCAATCGCCCACCACCGGGAGCTCGTGACTGGTCGCGGTGATCATCCCGTCGACGGTGGCGACCACCGACCGGTCGCGGTCCACGCGCGCGATGCGTCCCGGCGCCAGCTCCGCGTCGGCGAACGAGGCGAAGAGGGTGGCGACGCGATCGTCGGCACCGTACGGCGCCAGCGCGGCGAGGGATTCGGTCACCGCGCCACGGTAGGCCGGGATCGGCGACCCACTTCACGTTTTCACGGTCGACCCTTGTTGGGCCCGTGAGCTGTTCGGCCTGCGAGACTCCCCCGTCGTGCAGGTATCCGGGGGTGAGCTGGCGCTGTGTCTGGCGGTCGTGGCCCTCGGCGCGTTCGTCCAGGGCAGCCTCGGGTTCGGGCTCAACCTCATCGTCGCGCCGGTCGTGGCCGTACTCGTCCCCGACGCGGTCCCGGGTGGCGTCGTGCTCCTCGCGCTCCCCCTGACCATCTACATGGTGCTGCGGGAACACCGTCACGTCGATCGCCGCGGTGTGGCCTGGGTGATGGTCGGCCGACTCCCGGGCGCCGTGATCGGTGCCGCCATCGTCGTGCTGGTCGCGCCCGATCTCCTCACCGCCGTCATCGGCGTCGCGATCCTCGTCGCGGTCGCGCTGAGCCTGGTCCACCCGCACCTGCGGGTCACCCCGGCAACCGCGAGTGCTGCCGGTCTGACCGCGGGGGTGATGGGGACCGCGGCTGCGATCGACGGTCCCCCCCTCGCGCTTCTCTACCAGAACCACCGCAGCGAGGCGATCCGCGCCACCCTGGCGACCTGCTTCGTACTCGGCACGCTCATGTCGACGGTCGCGCTGATCATCGCCGGAGAGCTCCGGATGGAGCAGGTGGTCTTCACGCTCAAGTTGCTCCCCGCACTCGGCGTCGGCCTCCTCGCGAGCATGTGGGGCGCTCGCCACCTCGACGGTCGGAGCCTGCGCCCCGCGGTGCTCACCTTCGCTGCGATCGCCGGCCTCGCCGCCGTCGTGCGTGGCCTCGCCTGACCATCACCGAGAGGGCGGACGCGAGGCGGCCCGGAGCGGCATTGGCGCACGCTCCGGGCCGTTCGCGTGGCTTCCTGATCTCGAGAGGGCGTCAGGAGCCGTCGATCATGCAGTGCATACGGTGCTCAGAGATCGGCGGGTGAGTCTTCCTCGAGGAGGATCTCGTCGCTCTCGGCGGCCTTCTCGGCGTCGAGCTCTTCGTCGGGGATGACCAGCTGACGGATCTTCTCGCTGATCTCCACCATGAGGTCGACGTTCTCGGAGAGGAACTGCTTCACCTTCTCCCGACCCTGGCCGAGCTGCTCACCCTCGTAGGTGAACCAGGCACCCGACTTCTTCACGATGCCGAGGTCGACACCGACGTCGAGCAGGGAACCCTCGCGGCTGATGCCCTTGCCGTACATGATGTCGAACTCGGCCTGCTTGAACGGCGGGGCGACCTTGTTCTTCACCACCTTGACCCGGGCCCGGTTCCCGATCGCGTCGGGCCCGTCCTTCAGGGTCTCGACCCGGCGGATGTCGAGCCGGACCGACGAGTAGAACTTCAGCGCCCGCCCACCCGGCGTGGTCTCGGGTGACCCGAACATCACGCCGATCTTCTCGCGCAGCTGGTTGATGAAGATCATCACCGTGCGGCTCTTGTTGAGGTTGCCGGTGAGCTTGCGCAGCGCCTGGCTCATGAGCCGGGCCTGCAACCCCATGTGGGAGTCGCCCATCTCACCTTCGATCTCGGCCCGGGGCACGAGCGCGGCGACCGAGTCGATCACGAGCACGTCGAGCGCGGCGGAGCGGATGAGGATGTCGGCGATCTCGAGCGCCTGCTCACCCGTGTCGGGCTGGGAGATCAGGAGGTCGTCGACGTTCACGCCGATGGCCGCGGCGTAGACCGGGTCCATCGCGTGCTCGGCGTCGATGTAGGCGCACACCCCACCGTTGCGCTGGGCCTCGGCGACCACGTGCGTGGCGAGCGTCGACTTCCCCGACGACTCCGGGCCGAAGATCTCGACGATCCGGCCCCGGGGCAGACCACCGATGCCGAGCGCGAGGTCGAGAGCGAGCGCGCCGGTGGGGATGGCCTCGATCCCGACGTGACCACGCTCACCGAGTCGCATGATCGACCCTGCCCCGAACTGCTTGTCGATCTGGCCGAGGGCCATGTCGAGCGCCTTGCCAGCGTTGTCTCGGTCCACCGGTGCCTCCTGGAATCGTCTGGCTGGAATCGTTGGCCAGAATCGTTGGCCGACGGGTGTCTGCCTGCTGTCCTGTCGCACCGTACGGGGAGGGTGGGACAGGTACCGCCTCCGCATCACAAGCGTGGAATTCCACGCGTGTGAGCAGGGTAGGACGAACACCCGTTCGGGTCAAGCACCCGCAGGAGAAGGAGCGGAGCCGGCGGACAGCGGTCGCAGGACCGCAGGTGGTGAGCGATCGAGCCGGCGCAGCGGATTCGACCATCGAGACGGTCAGGCGAGGGACTCCAGGCGGAGGCGCAGGAGGTTCAGGAGGGAGATGGTCGAGAACTGGCGGATCCGTTCGCGATCGCCGGGCAGGATCGTCGAGACCGCGTGGGTCGGGTGTCCGGGTACCGCGATGCCGAACCACACCGTGCCGACGGGCTGGCCCTCCTGCTCGGTCGGGCCGGCCACACCGGTCGCGGCGATCCCGACGTCGGCGCCGAGCACCCGCTGCGCGGCCTCGGCCATCTCGCATGCCGCCTCCTCGCTCACCACGCGCTCGGCGGTCACTCCGAGGACCGACCGCTTCACCTCCGTGGCGTACGACGCCACCGAACCGCGGAACACGCGGCTCGCACCGGGCACGTTCGCGATGCGCGCGCCGACGAGCCCACCGGTGAGCGACTCGGCCACACCCAGCGTCCACCCGTGCGCCCCGCAGAGCCGGAGAACCTCCGACTCCATCGTGTCGTCGTCGACGGCGAAGATCAGCTGCCCGAGGATCGAACGCAACTCCCGTTCCTCGGTCTCGATCAGCGCTTCGGCCTCACCCGGCGTCGGGGCCTTGGCCGTCACCCGCACGACGATTCCCTCGATGCCGCGGGCGAGGAACGCGATCGTCGGGTTCGTCTGCGCCTCGACCCGGTGCGCGATGGTCTCGGCGAGGCCCGACTCCGACGCACCCCACGTCTTGAGCGACCGGGACACGATCACCGACCGCTCCCCCGAGCGCTCCAGCAGGTCGGGCAGCACCTGGTCGGTGATCATCAGCTTCATCTCGTAGGGAACGCCGGGAACCGCATACACGACCTTCAGGCCGTCGGGCCCGTCGACCTCTCCCTGCACGCCGGGGGCGGTGCCGATCGGGTTCGGGATCACCGACGCCCCGATCGGGACGTCGGCCTGGCGCAGGTTGTTGGCCGGCATGTCGCGCATCCGGGTGCCGAAGAGCTTGCGGATCGTCTCGACGAGCTCCTCCCGCCGCTCGAGCTCCACCCCCATCACCTCGGCGATGGCCTCGCGAGTCACGTCGTCGGGCGTGGGACCGAGACCACCGCACACGATCACTGCGTCGGCGCGCTCGAGCATCTCCCGCAGCGTCGACACCATGCGGGGCAGGTTGTCGCCGATCTTGCGGTGCTCGTAGGTGTCGATCCCCGCAGCCGCGAGCTGCTCACCGATCCAGGAGCTGTTGGTGTCGACGATCTGGCCGAGTAGCAGTTCGGTACCGATGGCGAGCACGTCACAACGCATGGCCGGGGATCCTACGGCGGCCCGGGCGTCGGTCGGCTCCGGTGCTCGTTGACATGTGGTGACGCGTTCAGGTGTCGGTGAGGCGCTGGTCGACCCACTGGATGATCGCGGTCAGGTAGTCGGCCGGCGAAGCCGCGACCGTGTTCACCGCGCCGACCCGGTTGGTCACGACGTGCGTCGAACAGTCGGGTGTGCCGTCGTTCTCGGTCCGTTGGGTGGGTCGGTCAGGCGTCGGCGAGCCGGGCGAGGAGCCAGTCCATCATCGCGGTCTGGTAGTCGGCGGGCGCGCCCGGGTCGGTGTTGAGGAGGCCCCCCCGGTTGGCGACGACGTGCGCCGAGCACTCGGGCTGACCCACCGGCGTGACGCAGAGCCCGAGGTTCTCCGACTTGGCCGACGGGCCCTGGGCCTCGATCGCTAGGCGCATCGGCTCGTGGATGCAGTCGGTGTAGCCGAGGGTCACCGTCGACCCGTCGCGCAACGGACACTCCACCGGCGGCGCACCACAGGTGGCTTGGTCGGCGTGGGTCCAGACGTGCAGGATCGGCACCGTGAGCCGGCCGTCGGCCACGAGCTTGTCGGGCTGGTTCGCCGGGTTCGCGAGGTCGGGGTGCACCCGGCCGGTGATACCCGCGACCCGTCCCGGGTCGTTCTCGTCGGTGCAGATCCCCGCGGCGTTCCCCGCCGCGAACGCCTCGACGTTCACGATGCTGGCGTCGGCGATGATCCCCGCGGGCGGGATCCCCTGCTGCTGCAAGGACCACGCGACCCCGAACGTGCCGATCGATCCCGCGCTGCCCCCGTGGATGAGGAACTTCGTCGTCGCGTACTGGCTCGTCGCGTACTGGATCGCGGCCTTCACCGAGATGAGCCCGTTGGTCGTCCGCGGCTTGCCGGCCGCGTCGACGTTCGGGTTGTTCGGATCCGTGGAGTACAAGCCGGAGTAGAGGTCGTGGCCGCAATACGACACCGCCATCATCCGGAACCCGGCTGCGGCGGATCGGATGTTCCCGAACAGCCCGTTGTTCTTGTTGAGGCGGTTCACCAACGACGCGGCGCTCTCCTCGACCTTCTGGCCCTGGCTCGGCACCGGGTTGCCCGCGGCGTCGAAGTAGCCGGCGCCGCCACCGTGCATGTGGACGAACAGCGGACGGGCGGCCGAGGCCACCGATCCGACCTTGGTCGCGATCACGAAGGTCTGGGAGCCGCTGACCGCGCAAGGTACGTGCGGGTTGCGGTAGTAGTCGTACTTCCACGCCCCAATGGTCGACGTGCTCACCAACTGGATCTGCGGGGTGAAGCCTGCTGTCGAGAGGGGGAGGATGCACCCCGCGCCGACGGCTGCCAAGACGACGCCGAGGATTCCGAGCCTGACGAGACGTTTCACGATGGCGTTCCCCCCTGAGCAACGAGCCGCGCTCGCGCTCCTCCAACTGGCGCCGAGTCCATTCGGCAAGACGACCACGACGAAGCCAACGTTTCGTCATCCCGACGTCAAGGTCGTGTGAGGTGAGACCCTAACGGCAGGGAGGTCGCCGACCGGGTCGGGGTGACCCCGGCCGAACATGCCGTCGCGATCTACGGCACTGGCGCGGCGCGACAACTCGACGTCGACCCCCATGCACTCGAGCAACGGCTTCGTG
>JBBRHS010000143.1:0-7016 GCA_038222385.1 Acidimicrobiia bacterium | reverse complement strand
AGCCGAGCGCATCCCGAGCAGGTGCTGCGCGACCCGGCCGTGTGGGCGGGGATGTGGTACGAGGCGCGCGAGGCGCTGAGCCGCGGGGGGATTCCGGCTTTCACGCGCTGGCACGCCGACGCCCCGTTCTGCGCGTAGCGGACGCCCACCGGAATGAGCCTGGCGAAGGACGGGATCCAGCTGGCGCCGGCGTCCGCCGTCGAGGGCCTGCTCGGACCGGAGGACTTTCCCCGGCTTGCCGACGCGATGACCGCACGCGGCTGGAGCACGGATCGAACGAGCGGGGTGCTCCACGGAAACGCGTTCCACTTCCTCACCTCGGCGCTTCCCGATGGCTGAAGGCGCGCGACGGCCACAGCGCAGGCAGGGCGGCCTGGAGCGCGCGCTCGACGAGATCGTCGACATCGCCCGCGTCCCGGCACGCCGCGATCCGGCGGTTGCGGTCGTTCGCGTGCCGGACGCGGTCGCGACCGGCGAGATCGAGTGCGAGGTCCTCGTCGTCGGCGGTGGCACCGGCGGCGTTGCCGCCGCGCTTGCCGCTGCCCGTCGGGGCAGGCGAGTCTGCCTCACCGAGGAGACCGACTGGCTCGGGGGGCAACTGACAGCGCAGGGCGTCTCGGCCCTCGACGAGCACGACCTGATCGAGCGATTCGGGGGAACCGCGAGCTATTACGCCCTCCGGCAGGCGATCCGTTCCCACTACGGCACGCTCGGCCTCGCCGACCCCGAGCGCGGCAACCCGGGATCGTGCTGGGTGTCGGCCCTGGCCTTCGAGCCCACGGTCGGCGTACGCGCGCTGACCGGGCTGCTGACCCCCTTCATCGAATCAGGGCACGTCCGCGTCTTTCTGCGGACGAAGCCGGTCGCCGTCGTCACCTCGGACGGGGCGATCACGACGGTGACGACCCTCGACCTCGAGCACCATCAGCTCACGCGCTTCCGGCCGGAGTTCGTGATCGACGCCACCGAACTCGGCGACCTCCTCCCGCTCGCGGGGATCGAGTACCGGGTGGGAGCGGAGACGACGTCAGAGACGGGCGAGCCGCACGCGCAACCGGAGGAGCCGAAGCCCCGTTGCGTCCAGAGCCTGACGTACACCTTCGCCCTCGAGAGAATGGCGGCGGGCAGCATGCACTCGATCGCACGACCCGAGAAGTTCGAGCACTACCGGGACGCTCAGCCCTTCAGCCTCACGATCGAGGTACACGGCGGCGAGATCTACGGCGAGGAGAGCGGGTGGCTCGACTACCGGCTCTTCGAGCGGATGCCTGGTACGAAGGGCCCGCTCTGGACCTACCGCAGGCTGATCGATGCCACGGCGCTCCCCCGCGTTTCGCGGAGGGACATCACCATGTTCAACTGGCCGGGGAACGACTACCGCGACGACACCATTCTCGACGTTCCCGCACCTCGCGCCGCAGCGGCTTTGCAGGACGCGAAACGCGTCAGCCTTGGCTTCCTCCACTGGCTCCAGACGGCTGCGCCGGCGACCGCCGCTCGGATCGGTGCCCCAGAACTGCGCTTGCGGGCCGATGTGATGGGCACGGCAGACGGTCTGTCCAAGCATCCGTATATCCGCGAAGCGCGACGTATCCGTGCCCTCCGGACCGTGGTCGAGCAGGACGTCTCCGCAGAACTCGTCGCCGGGCCGCGGGCCGCCCACTTCGCCGACTCGGTCGGGATCGGCTGGTATCCGATCGACATTCACCGGTCAGGCCCGGAAGATGTCGGAGTCAGCACCCGCACACGGCCCTTCCAGATCCCGCTCGGCGCCCTCATCCCCGCCGGAATCTCGAACGTCGCGGCCGCGGCGAAGAACATCGGGACGACCCACATCACGAACGGGTGCTACCGGCTCCACCCCGTCGAGTGGAACATCGGCGAGGCGGCAGGCGCTCTCGCCGCCTGGTCGCTCGCGACGCGCCTGTCCCCGGAGCAGATCTGGCGCGACGGCGACGAGACGAAGCGCTTTCAGCGGAGCCTGCTCGAGGAGGGCGTGCCGCTCGCGTGGATCGTGGACGTACCGCCGGGGCACCCGTCGTTCACGGCGGTCCAGCTTCTTGCCGTGTCCGGCCGGCCCGTGGCCCCGGACAGCCTCGAGCTGGTTCCCGACGCACCGCTCTCCGCCGAGCAATGGCGAGCCTGGGGCGGAGACGACGAGCCACCGCCGACGCGGGCCGAGGGAGCCCGGCGGCTGAGCGTGGCCGGCGGGCCAGTGGGGGCCTGATGTCGAGGCGCGTCGGGGTCGACAGCTACTCCTATCACCGGCTCCTCGGCGAGACTCCACCACCGTACCTCCTCGCGGGCGAATCACTCGACGTGGACTCGCCGGCGGGCGCATGGTGCCGCCGGGTCGTGGCATGATCATCACCATCGCCTCGATGCTGAGCGTCCAGGGAGGCTTCTGCGCGGCCGCGTACGCCGCCTCGAAGGGCGTGCCCGCCGGGCGCTCGGGAGTGCCGGCGGATCTCGCCGGCGCCGCGGTCTTCCTCGCCGCTCCCGCGTCCGACTACGTGCGCGGGATCGTCCTGCCGGTGGACGGAGGCTGGCTTGCCCGCTAGGAGCGACGGCACGAGCAGGCCGGCGACGAACGAGCAGTGGCTCTCGGGACTACGCGTCCTCGTCACCGGCTCCGCGGGGGTGCTCGGACGGGCACTCGTCGCCGAAGCCGACCACCGCGGTGCCGCCGTCGTCGCAGCAGGACGAAGCCCGACGATCGAAGACGCAGACCTCCCGCAGGCCGCGCTCCGACTCGCCGCCGACCTCCGCGACCCCGCTGCCTGCCGACAGCTCGTGCACGACGCCGCCCGCCTGCTCGGCGGTCTCGACATCGTGGTCAACAACGCGGCCACGCTCGTGCGGAAGGAGTTTCGGGAGCTCGGGCTGGACGAGCTCGACGCCGCGTGGGAAGTGAACCTCCGCGCGCCGGCCCTGATCATGCAGGAGAGCTTCGCGTATCTCAGGCACGGCACGTCCCCGGCGATCGTGAACGTCGTCTCGACCGCTGGAGTCTCCGGCGGCGTCGCGACGGTGAGCGCGTACGGCATGAGCAAGGCCGGCCTGATCGTGCTGAGCAAGGCCGTCGCCCGGGAGTACGGGCCTTTCGGCATCCGCGTCTTCGCGCTCTCGCCTCCTTCGCTCGACTCGGAGATGCAGCGGTCCCTGCCGGGGGCCTTCCGGGAGAAGGTCAGAGCGATGAATGTCCTCGGTCACCTGCCCCCGCCCGAGGACGTCGCACGGTACACACTACTCACTGCAAGCGGCCTCGGGGGACTCGTCACCGGCACGATGGTCGACCTGACCGCGACCGCCTACTGATGGGCGGGCCGGGGACGCTGTATGCCGGCGCCGCTCGGCGCATCATCAACCCACGGCTCGGCACCAGGCAGACGGGATTCCGGCTCTTCGGTAATCCCGTCCAGGCGATCGAGAGCGACCTCACTGCCACCGCACTCGTCCTCGGCAACGGGGCGACGAAGGTCGTCGTGATCGCGATCGACCTGTCGCTCGTGGGCATCGACCTGTCGCTGCGTGGGCAGCGGCCCGCGCAGGAGATGCGGCTCGAGATCGCAGAGGCGCTCGGAATCCCCGTCTCCCACGTCCTGCTCAACACGAGCCACACCCACGCGGGCGTCGCACTCCCCGACTACATGCCCGACACCCCCGAGCAGATGTCCCTCAAGGAAGGCTACGGCCGCTCGCTGAGCCGTTCGCTCGTGGAGGCGACGGTGGAGGCTGACGGCCAGTTGCAGCCGGCCCGGATCGGCTGCGGCTGGGGCGAGAGCTCGATCGGCGTCTACCGACGCGAGACCCGCGACGGCCGCGACGTCCTCGGCGAGGTGCCCGACCACCCGATCGACACCTCCGTCGGGGTGATCCGCGTCGACGACCTCGACGGCAACCCCATCGCCACCCTCTTCCGCTACTCCTGCCACCCCGTCACGATGGGCCCGAGGTCTGCCGTCGCGTCATCGGACTACCCGGGAGCGGCCCGTGCCGTCGTCGAGGCAAGCCTCGGCGGTGTCGCGCTCTTCCTCCAGGGCTGCGGCGGCAACGTGAACCCCCGCGCCGGAATGGGATTCGAGATCGACTGTCGCGACACGAAGAACCGGGTCGGGATGGAGCTCGGCGGCGAGGCGCTGAAGGTCGCAGCAGGGATCCGCACCAACACGAAGGCCGGAGAACGACGACCGCTCGGCAACGTCCCCAACATCCTCTTCACCCCCTGGGAGACCGTCGACGGAGACACCTGCACCCACCTCGCCGCCCTCGAGACCATCGTCCCCCTCGACTACGACAGGCTTCCCTCACTCGAAGAGGCGCACGCGATCCTCGCGAACCGCAGGCGGAGGCTCTCCGAGTTGTGCGCGGGTGACACACTCGAGTGGGAGCTTCGGGTCGCCGAGAAGCAGGAGGACTGGGCACGCCTGCTCGTTGAGGCGACCGCCCAGGGCGAGGCTCCGACGTGTGACCTCCACCTGCAGGCGATCCGAATCGACGACATCGCGATCGTCGGCCTGAACGCCGAGTTGTTCTTCGAGACCGGGCTCGAGATACGGGCTCGCTCACTGTTTCCGCACACCTTCGCGCTCGGCTACACGAACGGTACGGTCGGCTACTTGCCGCGGGCCGAGGACTACCCAGCAGGCGGCTGGCGCCTCGACGGAAGCTACGCGGTGCCCGACCTCATCTTCCAGGTGCACCCTCATCCGGTCGCCCTGCATCCCGATTCCGAGCAGCGCGCTGTAACAGGTGCGCTGGAGTTGCTCGGGCAGATCTGAAGCCGGGTCGGCGCGCCCTCGACGAACGGACGCTGCTTGACATCCGAACCCGGATGGTAAATCCTACAACCGATTCCTGAAACGATTCCAACGACCTCAACAACTTTCGACCGAACGGGCCGTCGTAGGTCTCGACGGTGCTATTTCTCGTCACGCGTAATCAGCCGACCGCACGCTTGCTCGGCCCATTCAGAGGAAAAGGGAGGGTAGTCAATGTCGGAAGAACAGATCCCCGGGGACGCCAAGGGGAACATGAAGCGACGCGACCTGCTCGCGAAGGCCGGGGCAATCGGCGCCGGAGCCGTAGCTGCGGGTTCGCTTGCGGGCACCGCTACGGCAGGGCGCAAGGCAACGTTCGCAACACCGAAGATTCGTCGCGGCGGCAGGCTGATCATGGGCCTCGAGTCCGATCCAGTCGCCGTCGCGCCGTACGGGATGGCACCAGGAGCAGCGCACTGGGGCAAGGAGCACACCTACGACTCGCTCGCCGAGTTCGACAGGGGCCTGAACATCAAACCGGCCCTCGCGACATCGTGGAAGGTCGAGAGCAAGACGGCCATCCTCTTCAACCTGCGCAAGGGCGTTAAGTTCCACAACGGCAAGGAGCTGACGGCGGACGACGTCAAGTACTCCGTCGAGAAGATGCTGAAGGTGCCGCCGCCCGGCAGCCAGGCCGTCGCAGCGAACGTACCGAACACGATCCTTGCGGCGGAGGTCGTCTCGAAGTACCAGGTGCGACTACGGATGTCGGCACCGGACGCACGCGTCGTCGGCTTCTTCGCCTGGCAACGGTACTCCCCGATCGTCCCCGAAGGACTCTACGACCAGATCAACGTGAGCCGGAACGCGATCGGCACGGGCCCGTACAAGATGGTCGGGTTCAACCCGCTCGACCGTGTCGAGCTCGTGCGAAACGACAACTTCTGGAAGCCGGGCCAGCCCTACATGGATGCCATCACGCTAAAGGTGATGACGGACGAGCAGGCGCGGATCGCCGCCCTGCGGGCAGGTGCAATCGATCTCGCAACTCTCTCTGTGGACGCAGCTCGATCGCTGAAGGGCAACAGCAGCCTCCAGGTGATCAGCAACCTGAACGCTGCCTTCCGCGAGCTGCAGATGTCGCTGAAGCCCGGGAAGAACGAGCCGTGGGCGGACGTGCGTGTGCGACGGGCGGTGAACTTCGCGATCAACCGGCAGCAGATCATCCAGACGGTGTACAGCGGTGAGGCGGCGTACTCGTCCTACGTGCCACCCGGCTACGGGCCCTATCCGCTGACCCCCGCCGAGTTGAAGAACAAGTATGCGAAGTTCGACCTTCCGGCCGCCAAGAAGTTGATGGCAGACGCCGGCCTGTCGAAGGGGTTCTCGGTCAACATGACGATCGTCAGCCTGCAGGACTACCCGTCGGTCGCCGCACTGCTCGTGCAGATGATGAAGCAGATCAATATCGACGTGAACATCAAGGGTACGGAGATCGGAACGTTCGCCGCGCTCTACTCCGCCGGGAATTACGACTGGTTCCTGAACGGACGCGGCATGCGGGGCGACGTCGACGGGTACGTGCAGGAGTTCCATCCGGCCTCGGCGACCTTCAAGATCCAGACGCCGGCGTACAAGAACCTCGCGGCCTGGAAGGCGATCGGCAACGGTCGCATCCAGCTCGACGAGAAGAAGCGCGTGCCGCTGTACAAGGCCGCACAGAAGCAGTTGTGGGACAACCCGATCCAGATGCCCCTGGTCGCGATCCGGAAGTACCAGGTCGCAACCAAGCGCGTGCAGAACCACTACGTCGCGTTCAGCGACTTCAACACCGGTCTCCGTAATGTCTGGCTGAGCTCGTAGCCGGCGGCGGTCGGATCTGAGACAGGGAGGGGCGCCGCGCCTGCGGCGCCCCTCCGTTGTTCTGGGCATGTCCTCGCGAAGGAGAACGATGGGTTCGACACTCTACGCCGGCGTTGCACGCCGTACGATCAATCCCCTCCTCGGTACCGGCAAGGCCGGGCTGAGGCTATTCGGATCGCCGATCCAGGCGATCGAGAGCGACCTCACTGCCACGGTGCTCGTCCTCGGAGACGGCGAGACGAGGGTTGCAGTCGTCGCAACGGATCTCTGCGTCGTGAGCATGGCCGAGGGCGGTCGCCTGCGCACCTCCGTGGCCGACGCCCTCGACATCCCGACGACGCACGTGCTCCTGAACCTGAGCCACAACCACAGCGCACCCGCCCTGCCCGAGTT
>JBBRHS010000142.1:0-7088 GCA_038222385.1 Acidimicrobiia bacterium | reverse complement strand
TGGGCGGGTACGGGAGCGGCCGCGAGCGCGGCTCCGAGCGCGGCGATCCATTCGGGAGTGAGGAACAACGGCACGGCGCCACGGTAGGTCGGATCACTCTCCGACCGAGGCACGCGGCCCTTCGGATCGGGGTTCACGCGGACCGGAACCTACAGTGGGGAGATGGGCCCGGAGTCGCTCACGCAGGCCGGGCGCACCGCGGCGCCGGCACCGGCCAGCCTCGCCGAAGGCGGCGACCGGGCCGCCCGCCGCGTCGCCGAGCTGCTCGACGTCGAGCTGGCGCGCTGGACGCTCGTCGATCCCGCGCTCGCGGCTCCGATCCAGGCGTTGTCGGATCTCGTGATCGCCGGTGGGAAGCGGCTCCGACCGGCGTTCTGCCACTGGGCGTTCGTCGGTGCCGGCGGTTCTCCCGACGACTCGATGGTCGTCGACGCCGCGGGCGCGCTCGAGCTGCTGCACACGTTCGCGCTGGTGCACGACGACATCATGGACGGCTCGGATCGGCGGCGCGGTCTGCCGTCGATCCACCGCAGCTTCATCGACCGTCACCGCGACGAGTCCTGGCGCGGCGACGGTCGACGCTTCGGCGAGGGCGTGGCGATCCTCGTCGGCGACTTCGCGTTCGTCTACGCCGACATGCTGATGGCGGGTGCACCCGCAGCGGCCCGCCCGATCTTCGACGAGCTCCGGGTGGAGCTGTGCGTCGGCCAGTACCTCGACCTCGCCGCGACCGCGACGGGTGACCGCGATCCCGACGACGCCCGTCGCATCGAGTGGTACAAGTCGGGCAAGTACACGGTGGAGCGTCCGCTGCACCTCGGTGCGGCGCTCGCGGGGCGGTTGGCCGAGCTGGCGGAACCGCTGACCGCCATCGGCCTTCCCCTGGGTGAGGCGTTCCAGTCGCGCGACGACATCCTGGGCGTGTTCGGCGACGCCGCGGTCACGGGCAAGCCCGTCGGCGACGATCTCCGCGAGGGCAAGTTGACGCCCCTCGTGGCCGCGGCGAGCGCGCGGGCCACCGGTGCCGGTGCCCGACTGCTCGAACGGATCGGATCGCCCGACCTCTCGGCCGTCGACATCGAAGGACTCCGAGGCGTGCTCGAGGAGACCGGGGCCCGGGCCGAGGTCGAGGCGACAATCGAGACCCGGGTGGGCGAGGCGCTCACGGCGATCGACGGGGCGCCCCTCACCGACGAGGCCCGCCGGGCCCTGTGCGACCTCGCCACCTACGTCGCCTGGCGCGACGAATAGAGAAGAAGCGGAGGCGGCGGACACGCGCGGCGGGTCGGGCACCGGTGAGCGGTCGAGCCGCCGCAGCGGGTTCGACCATCGAGTGAACCGCGGCGGGCATTCCCCGGAACGAGTCGTCAGGGGGTGGAGCCGGTAGTCTCGGCCGTCGATGGAACCGACTGCCCCCGCGATCGAGGTCGTCGAGCTCGCGAAGCGTTACGGCGAGCGGCGCGCGGTCGACGGCATCAGCCTGTCGGTGGGCGTCGGCGAGGTGTTCGGCCTGATCGGGCCGAACGGTGCGGGCAAGACCACCACCGTCGAGATCCTCGAGGGATATCGGGAAGCCGACGCGGGGACGGTGCGGGTCCTCGGTCTCGATCCCTGGCGTGACGCCAAGGCGCTCCACCCTCGGATCGGGGTCATGCTCCAAGAGGGTGGTCTCTACCCCGGAGTGAAGCCGCTCGAGGCACTCCAGCTGTTCGCGTCGTACTACGACGACGCCGACGACCCCGAGCGGCTGCTGCGGTTGGTGGGTCTCGAAGACGCCCGCACGACCCTCGTCCGTCGGCTCTCGGGCGGCCAGTGCCAACGGCTCTCGCTCGCGTTGGCCCTCGTCGGCCGACCGCGCCTCGTCTTCCTCGACGAACCGACCGCGGGGATGGACCCGCGCGCCCGGGCGACCACGTGGCAGCTCGTGCGTGAGCTCCGCGACGACGGCGTGACCATCGTGCTCACCACCCACGCGATGGACGAAGCCGAACATCTCTGCGACCGCGTCGCGATCGTCGACCACGGGCGCGTCGTCGCCGCAGGCAGCCCGGCCGAGCTCATGGCCCGCGCCGGCGACGAGGAGATCAGCTTCAGCGCCGCGACGGGGCTCGACCGGCGCGGCCTCGCCAAGGCCCTGGGTCTGGCGGCCGATGCCGTCACCGAGATCCGACCGGGCGAGTACGTCGTCGCGACTGCGTCGACTCCCGCGCTGCTCGCCGACCTCACAGCCTGGCTGCGAGACGAAGACATCTCCCTCGGTGACCTGCGGGCAGGTCGCCGCAGCCTCGAGGAGGTGTTCCTCCGGATGACGAGCGAGGAACGCCCCGTCGCCGAGGAGACGTCGTGAAGCGCGCCGCGCTCACCGCGCAGGCGCGCGTCGAGATGCTCCTGACCGTTCGCCGGCCGGAGAGCCTCCTCGTGACGCTGGGCATCCCGCTCGGCATCCTCGTGTTCTTCGCCGAGTTCGACGGCGTCAGCTCGGTGAAGGACCCCGTCGACTTCCTCGTTCCCGGGATCCTCTCGCTCGCGGTGATGTCGACGGCGATGGTCAGCCTCGGGATCGCCACCGGCTACGAACGCCGGTACGGGGTGCTGAAGCGACTCGGCTCCACGCCGCTCAGCCGCAGCGGGCTGCTCGTCGCCAAGACCATGAACGTCCTCGCCATCGAGGTCATCCAGGCGATCCTCATCGTCATCGTGGGGATCGCGCTCGGGTGGAAGGTCACTGCTGGGATCGTCCCCGCGATCGTCATCCTGCTCATCGGCACGGTTGCCTTCGCCGGGATCGGCATGCTCCTGGCCGGGACCCTCCGGGCGGAGGCGAACCTCGCGGTCGCCAACGGCCTCTACCTGGTGTTGCTGTTCCTCGGGGGCATGGCCTACCCGTTGTCCCGCCTGCCCGACGGCGTCCGTTTCGTCGCCGAGCTGCTCCCCGCCGCCGCGCTCTCGGAGAGCGTGCGGGGCGTGCTCCAGGACAGTCCGAGCCTGCCGCTCGGCAGCTTCGCGGTGCTCGTGGTCTGGGCCGTTGCGGCCCCGCTGCTCGCGATCCGTTACTTCCGCTGGGAGGAGTAGGCGGGGTACTACGGGCCGGTGCGAGGGAGGATCTTGTCGATCTCGGCGGCGAAGGTGGCTTCCGAGGGCGCCTGGAAGTAGCGCTGCGAGATCCGGCCGTCGGGCGCGATGAAGAAGGTCTGCGGGATCGCCCGTACCCCGTAGTCGACCGCGGTCTTGCCGCGTTCGTCGGTGACGAGGTCCCAGGTCGCGCGCTCGTCACGCGCGAACGAGCGGGCGTCCGACGGGATGTCGCGGTAGGTGATCCCGACGATCACGAGGTCGTCGGCGCGGTACCGGCGCTGCACGCGGCGGAGCACCGGGAACTCCTTCCGGCACGGGATGCACCACGAGGCCCAGAAGTTCACGACGACCGCAGTGCCCCGGAGGTCGCTCAGCCGGATCGTGCCGTCGCCTCGGAGCAGGGGGAGGTCGAAGTCGGGCGCCATGCTCCCGGCGGTGGCGACGCCCGGATCCGACACCGGCCCGGGCGCGGTGCCGGTGGGGGAGGTCGTCGAGGTGGGGTCGGATCCACCGTCGGTGGCGGTGACCCAGGCCGCGACACCGACGACGATCGCGACGACGAGCACCGCAGGGAGGATCCATCGGGTCCGGGATCGCCGTGGACCGCCCGACGGTTGGTCGGGCGGCGGGTCAGGCGGCGCGGACGAGGACGTCGACGGCAACGGCCGCGAAGAGGAGCGCGAGGTAGATGTTGGAGAAGATGAAGAGCTTGAGCGCCCGCTCGGGAGTGAGGTCACGGACGAGGAACCCGGCCTGGGCGATGAACGCCAGGCCGAGCACGGCCGCGGAAGCCGTGTAGACGACACCCATCGACGCCACCGGCACGAGCACGAGCGTCGTCGCGAGCACCACGGAGGAGTAGCCGAGGATCTGGTGGGACGCGACCTTGAGTCCCTTCACCACGGGGAGCATCGGGATGCCGGCCGCGGCGTAGTCGTCTCGGTACTTCACCGACAGCGCCCAGAAGTGGGGTGGGGTCCAGAAGAAGATGATTGCGAACAACACCCACGCCGGCGCCGCGAGCGAACCGGTCACCGCGGCCCAGCCGACGAGCACGGGCACTGCGCCGGCTGCGCCGCCGACGACGATGTTCTGCGGACTGCGCGGCTTCAGCCAGATCGTGTACACGAACACGTAGAAGATCGTGGCGGTGATCGCGAGGACCGCAGCGAGGAGGTTCGCGGTGGCCCAGAGCAACCCGAAGGCGATGAACTCGAGCGCGATCGCGAAGACGAGAGCGCTGGTGGGGGAGATCTCCCCGAGCGGGAGCGGCCGGTGGCGCGTCCGGTGCATGACCTGGTCGCTGTCGCGTTCGACCCAACAGTTGATCGCGTTCGCCCCACCCGCAGCAAGGGTGCCTCCGACGAGCACCGCGATCATCAGCCCGATCGACGGCATGCCCTCGGCCGCGAGGACCATCGCGGGCACGGTCGTGACGAGGAGGAGCTCGATCACCCGAGGCTTGGTGAGCCGAACGTAGGCACCGACGGTGGAGAACATGCCGTGGGCACGGTCGGCGCCGACGGTCACGAGAGCCGGACCGTCGGCCGATCCGGGATCGGCGGAGCCGGGGAGCGCGGACTCGGGCAGTGCGGACACGCGCTGGAATCTAGCCCCCGGCGCAGATACGGCACGGATCAGCTCCTGCGGAGTCGTAGCGGTAACCTCGCCTCCGTGGCCGACGACGGCAAGATCCCCATCCGTATGACGGCCGATCGGATCCTCGCGCTGCCGTCGACCGAGCTGGGGGAACAGAAGTCGCGCTCCGGGATCCTCATCCCGGCCACCGCGAACCGTGACCGCCGCCTCGGCTGGGCCGAGGTCGTGGCCGTCGGGCCGACCGTGCGCAACGTCGAGGAGGGTGACCAGGTCCTCTTCGCCCCCGACACCGGCTTCGAGGCCGAGATCCGGGGCGACGAGTACCTCATCCTGCGGGAGCGCGACGTCCATGCGGTGGCGTCGGGTCGGGTCGAGTCCGACGGGCAGGCCGGTCTCTACCTGTGACGCCGCGGCGGTGATCAGCACGGAGCTCCGCCTCGACGGAAAGGTGGCCCTGATCACCGGCGGGACGCGCGGCATCGGCCGCGCCATCGCCGAGGCCTACGCGGCGGCCGGTGCATCGGTGGCGGTGCTCGCACGCAAGCCCGCTGAGCTCGAGGAGACCCAGGCCGCGCTCGAGACCATCGGTGGCCGCGTGCTCACCTTCGCCGGTTCCGCCGGCGATCCCGAGGCCATCGACGCCGTGACCCGGGCGTGTGTCGACGAGCTCGGCCGGCTCGACGTCCTCGTGAACAACGCTGCGACCAACCCGGCGTTCGGGCCGATGATCGAGACCGAGACCCGGGCCGTCGACAAGGTGCTCGAGGTGAACGTGGTCGGGCCGCTCCTGCTGGCCCAGGCGGCGTGGCGGGTGTGGATGGAGGAGCACGGCGGCACGATCGTGAACATCGTCTCGGTCGGTGGCATGCGTCCCGCTCCGTTCATCGGGATCTACAACGTGTCGAAGGCGGCGCTCGCGCACATGACCCGCCAACTCGCGCTGGAGCTCGCGCCGACCGTGCGCGTCAACGCGATCGCGCCCGGCCTGGTGAAGACCGACATGGCGAAGGCACTCTGGGAGACGGGTGAGGAGGCAATCGCGGCCCGGCACCCGATGCAGCGGC
Source organism: Acidimicrobiia bacterium (assembly GCA_038222385.1). Classification (GTDB taxonomy): domain Bacteria; phylum Actinomycetota; class Acidimicrobiia; order IMCC26256; family JANYLB01; genus JANYLB01. The sequence continues at coordinate 1,350 of JBBRHS010000142.1, read as the reverse complement.
TCGGCGTGCCCGACGACATCGCCGGCCTCGCCCTCTTCCTCGCCTCCGACCTCTCCTCGTGGATGACCGGTGACGTCATCCCCGTCGAAGGCGGCATGTCCCTCTAGGAGCTCCACCGGATGGGTGCAGAACCAGCGGAGCCGGCGGACAGGTGAAGAAGCGGAGCCGGCGGACAGTGGACGGCGGGTCGTGAATCGGTGAGCGGTCGAGCCGGCGTAGCGGATTCGACCATCAGGATGTCAGTCGCGGAGCCATTCGATGCCGAGGCGGTGGCGTTGGGCGAGCTCGGCGTAGGCCGACGGGTTGGCCTGGACCCAGAAGTCGGCGGGTGAACCCGCGACGGGGCGCTTGACGACGGCGGGAGAGCCGGCGGCGAGTGGGCCGTCGGGTACCACGAAGCCCGACGCGACCAGCGAGCCGGCGGCGACCAGGGCTCGCACGCCGATGGTGGCGCCGTCGAGGACGACGGCGCCGTTCGCGACGAGGCACTCCTCGCCGAGGATCGCGCCGTGCACGACACAGTTGTGGGCCACGGTCGCGCCGGGACCGACCTCGGTGGTGAGCCCCGGAGGGCCGTGCAGCACGGCGCCGTCCTGGATGTTGGCACCGCGCCTGATGACGACCGGCGCGTAGTCGGCCCGCACCACGGCGCCGTACCAGATCGACGCGCCCTCCTCGACGATCACGTCACCGACGAGCGTCGCGGTCGGCGCGATGAACGCGCTGTCGGCAACGTGCGGAGTGAGTCCCTCGAACGAGTAGAGCGGCACGGTGGCTCCTCAGAGATAGGCGCGGGCGACGTCGAGCGCGGCGTCGGCGGCGTCACCCTCGGCGACGAGCGTCGACGCGTCGGCGCGTGCGAGACGTTGCACGAACACCCGGCAGAACTCGCCGGCGTCGCCCCGGACGACGTCGGCAACGTCGGGCGGGCCGAACGTCCACACGTCGTCGTCGGGGCCGCGCAGCTCGAACCGGATCGGGACGCCCGGCGGCTCCACGCCGGCGACGCCGAAGGCGTAGGGGAGCGCGCGGATCGCGAGCCAGGCGTCGTTGCGGAGGCGAGCGGTGTCGGGCGCCTCCACGCCGTGGGTGGTGCGGATGTCGAGCCCGTGGGCCCACGTCTCCATCTGGCGGGCGGTGATGAACGACGACACCCGCATCCCCAATCCCCACGGGACCCGCGTCGCGGGATCGAGACCGGCGAGCACCTCTCCCTCGGTGCCGGCCGCGTGCTCCCACCACGTGAACACGTCGTCGCCGGACATCCGTCGGCCCCGCAACACACCCCAGAGCGTGAGGTCCTCCGCGCCGGCGAGGGTGGCGCCGAAGTCGTTCAACGGACGGGCCCGA
>JBBRHS010000141.1:0-7112 GCA_038222385.1 Acidimicrobiia bacterium | reverse complement strand
GATCGACGTCGATGTTGGCGCACATCCGCTTCGGGTACGGGAAGGTCACCATGCGGTTGTCGGGCGACACCGTGCGGATGTCTTCTGCCCGGTACGGGGTGCGCGACCAGGCGTGGGGGTTTGTCGCCGCGACCGCGGCGAAGTGTTCGTAGAGTCTGGAGATCGCGATCTGGTGTCCGTCGACCGAGCGGCCGGCGGCATGCCGGAGCGCGGTCTCGAACAGCGGGTACACCTGGGTGGGAGCGAGCGCGAGGTGCGCCATCTCGTACTGGCTCGAGCCGGGACGGGGATCACCCACCACGTCGGGGCAGGGCGGATCGTCGGCCACCGTCCAGGCGAGGGTGGTCCGTGGCTCGCGCTTGGCCCGCCACCTCGTGTACACGCATTCGGCCCCGCCGATGAGCACGACGTTCGCGTCGCCCGCCGCGATCGCCGGGGCGAGGGTGTTCACCAGCAGCTGGGGTGAGTTGCCCCCGACGGTGGTGAGCACGGTCCGCTCGGGTTCCAGTCCCATCCGCCGAGCGAGGAGTGCGGCCGGGTCGGGGTAGTGCCAACTGAGCATGTCGGCGACGGCGAACGTGTCGATCGGCAGGGCGCGACCGGCCTCGGCGTCGGCGATGGCCGCGGTCGCGGCTCGGTGGAGCACGTCGATGGGCTCGGTCGCCTCGCCCGGATCGGCCGGGCGCTGCGAGGCCTGTCCGACACCGACGATCACGGGAGTCCGAGGCTCGATCATCGGGGCAGCGTAGGCGGGGACAGGCATCGGGCGAGCCGCAGGATCGCAGGTCGGAGAGCCGGGGATCGCCTCGTTCAACCGTCGGTTCCGATGTGTCGATGGTGAGCGGGTGAGCATGCCCGAACGTCCCATCCCGAACGGCGGCGCCGATCAACGGCAGCGGCCTTCGCCTGCGCCCGCGCCGCGCCCGCAGTCGTGGTGGGAGGAGCGGGGCGGTGCCGTTCGGCTCGTGACTGCACTCGCTCTGCTCTGGGGTGTCGCCTATCTCACGTGGCGCGTCGGCTGGAGCGGGCGCGGTGCTGCCCCCGTGCCGTACTGGACCCTGCTCGCCGCGGAGCTGTACGGGTTCGTGAGCCTGGTGCTGTACGCGTGGGGTGCATGGCGGGTGCCGGCGGCGGTGCGACCGCTCCGGAGGGGTACCCCGAGCGTCGACATCTTCGTGTGCACCTACGACGAGCCGGTCCGGGTGGTCGAGGCGACCCTCACCGGCTGTCGCGCGATCTCCTACCGGCACACGACGTACCTCCTCGACGACGGTCACCGGCCCGAGATGGCGGCGTTGGCCGTCGAGATGGGCGCACGCTACGTCAGCCGTCCCGACAACTCGCACGCCAAGGCAGGCAACATCAACCACGCGCTCGGCTGCACCGACGGCGATCTGATCCTCGCCCTCGATGCGGATCACGTCCCGCATCCCGACATCCTCCAGGCGACGCTCGGGTACTTCGACGACCCCGAGGTGGGCCTCGTCCAGTCGCCGCACGACTTCCTCAACCGCGACTCGATGCAGCACACCAAGCCCGGTGTCCACGAGCAGAGCCTCTTCTACGAGATCCTCGCTCCGGGCAAGGACCGGGTCGGGGCGATGTTCTGGTGCGGATCCGCGGCCGTGATCCGGCGGGAGGCACTGCTCAGCGTCGGCGGCGTGCAGACGAAGACCGTCGCGGAGGACTTCCACACCACGATCGCCATGCACTCGAAGGGGTGGCGCAGCCGCTATCACCACGAGACGCTCGTGCAGGGCCTCGCGCCGCACGACCTCGCGGCGTTCCTCCTGCAGCGTGAGCGTTGGGCGCGCGGCAATCTCCGCGTGTTCCGGACGCGAGAGAACCCGATCTGGTGTCCCGGACTCTCGCTCGGACAACGCCTGAGCTACCTCGCGTCGCTCTCGAACTACTTCAGCGGCCTGCAACGACTCGTCCTGCTCGGCGTCCTGGTGAACACGCTCCTGTCCGGTCGGCTGCCGATGTCGGCGTCGCCCCTGACGCTCGCGAGCTTCTGGGCGCCGTGGGCGGTGCTGTCGTTCGTGGCGACTCTGGCGCTCGCGCGCGGGACTCTCGCCTCGTCCGACTCCTCGGTGTACGGCCTCGAGACGATGGAGATCTACTGCCGCGCGCTCGTGGCGTTGGTATGGCCCGGCGCCGGTCGTTTCAAGGTCACCCCGAAGGGAGGCATCGACGAGGGCGGCCTCGCGGTGCTGCGCACCCTGAAGCTCGTGAGCATCGTCGCGGTCGTGCTCGTCGTCTCGGTTGGCTTGCGTGCGCTCGCGGCGTTCGACGTGATCCGGCTGCCGTCGCTGACGGGAATGGCCCTCGTGGTGACGCTCGTGGTCGGCGTGTGGGAGCTGGCGTTCATCGGCCGGACGCTCGTGCCGCTCGTGCGCCGCAAGCAGCACCGGGTGCAGTACCGGTTCGCGGTCGAGCTACGCGGTCGCATCGCGAACTCGATCGTCGACGTCCTCGACCTCTCGCCCGACGGACTCGCGTTCCGTTCGCCACTCGAGTGGCCGATCGGTGAGCGAACCGAGCTGCTGACGCGGCTCCCGTCGGCCGACGGCGTGTTGGCCGATCTCGCGTTGCCCCTCGAGGTGCGTTCCGCCCGCCGACTCCCCGGGCGCGAGGGTTGGCGGGTCGGCTGTTCCTTCGGTGATCTCGACACCGTGAGTCGACGGGTGCTCGTCGAGTACTGCTACGTGGTGCAGCAGGCCGACCGGACCGAGCCCGACCGGCCGGTCGTCGTCCGGGTCGCGTCGCCTGCCGCGGCTCACGACATCCGAGCGTCCTGATCGCCGGGCTGATCGCAGGTTGCCGTTGATCGTCGGGTTGACGGGTTGACGGGTCAGTCGTTGTCGTCGAGCATCGGTGGCTGTGGCCAGGTCGGCGCCGACGTCACTGCGGTGTCGGGACACACGCCGCGGTACCGGCATCCGCCGCAGATCACGGTGTCGTGCACCCCCGCGAAGTGTTCTTCGGCCCGCACCGACGCCACGAACATCCGGAGCTCTTCCTCGACGCCGTCGATCTCCTCGGGTTCGGGTTCATAGGGATCCGGGTCGTCGCCGACCTCGGCGGCGAGGTGCTCGTACCGGACTCGGATCCGGAGACCGTCGCGTGCCGCCCGCGGTGCCGCGAGCCAGGCCTGCAGCCGGGCGCGGGGATCGTCGCCGACTCGTTCGAGGCGTACCCCGCCGGTCTTGTAGTCACGGATGTCGAGGAGCCCGTCGTGGATCCACACCGCGTCGAGCCGACCGGTCGCCATGAACATCGGTGCGGGCGCGCGGTGGAAGCGCGCGATCTCGACTTCGTGCCACGACCGGTCGGTGGGGGAGGGGCAGCGGCGGGCATGACGCTCGAGGAAACCGCGGATCGACCCCGGACCGTCGAACCCGTGCGCGGTGAGGAGGTCGTCGACGAACGCATCGTCCTTGCACGAACCGCGGTCGTGCACCATCCGGAGGAGCGCGTGGACGAGGTTGCCGATGTCGGACGGGGGACCGGGATTGCTCTCGGGGAGCCCGAGCAGGTCGCGGTTGCGGTACTCCCGCGGACAGCGACTCCAGCGCTCGATCGCGCTCGCGCTGATCGGGACGATGTCGGGAAGGAGCCGTGCGCTCCTCATGCGTCGCCGGTCATCGGCCCGGGTGCGCGCTGCAGCCCGCGATGAAGGGACACCAGCCACACTCGACCCCCGAGACCGCACGGGGCTCCGCGATCCGCTCCCGGATGCGTTCCACCCGTTCCACCAGCCAGTCGCCGAGGTCGGGGAGCACGCCGTCGACGTCGACGACCTGTTCGACCACCTCACCGCGGATCAGATCGGCGACGACCAACCGCAACGAGCGACCAGCGAGCCACTGCTCGAGCCGCAGGATCGCGAACCGAGTGTCGGGTGTGCCGAGCGGTTGGGTCGTCACCGGCCCCTGCCCGAGCCGGAGGATCCGGAGCTCCGGTTCGCCGGTCGCGTGCTCGACGGGCAGCCCCACGGGACCGACGAGCCGGATCCCGAGCGACTCGACCGGGGTCTCGAACTCGACCTCGACGCTGCGGACGGCGTCGGCGGAGAAGAGCTGCACGTACCACCGGGCCGCCGCCTCGTACACCCGTTGCTGCTCGGGCAGGAGGTCGGTCGCGGGGCGGAAGTGGGCAGGTGTCGGAGGGGAGGGATCGACGTGACTCAGGCGGGCGTCGTCGAGCAACTGGTTCGCGATCCGGAACCGGGAGTCGCCCCGGCGGTTTCCCCGGGTGCCCTGGTGCTCCCGTTGGAGACGCCGGCTGCACATCGTGTCGGCGGCGCGGAGGAGCCCGGCGGTCACCCGCGGCAGATCCTCGGTCTCGTCGGTGCGCATCGGTTCAGGCTAAACCGATGCGACTCGCTATCCCTCGACCGTTCCGCGCTGCGCAAGCCGAGCGCGGTACCACGCGACCGCGCCACACGCGACGACACCGATCATCAGCTGGTCGACGGGAACCCGGAAGCGGATCCGGGTGAAGAACACCGCCGCCGTGAGCGCGTATCCGAGATACGAGAACGCCAGCAGTCCTTCACCCCGGACGAGGGGAAGCCGTCGGAACATCGCGAGCCGCACCACGAAGGCCAGGAGCAACGGGTAGTAGGTGAGCGCCCCGAGTGCGTCGGTGAGACCCGACTGCTGGGAGTCGCTCACCACGTTGCTGCGGTAGTTGAAGAAGTTGGCCAGTTTGCCCACGTAGAGCTTCGCGGCCGAGCCCGGGTTGGCCGTGATCCAGTCGATCGCCTCCTCGCGGTTGTACCGATCCGTCTCCACCTCGTCGAGGCCGCGTCGTCCGACGGTCTCGATGTACTCCGAGATGTCGGCGTCGACCCCGGTCGTGGGCGTCGCGTTCGGGTTGTTCCCGAGGAGGAGGTTCAATCCTCCGTTCGTGCTCACGGGGATGAACGACCCGAGCCGGGCTTCGTTGCGTACCCCCCACGCGAAGAGCGGGATGAGCATCACCACGACGAGCGGTGCCGCGAGCGTGGCGACCCGACGCATCGAACACCGACGCCAGAGGAGCCAGACGACGGTGATGCCGGCGACCACGAGGTATGCCGGCGCGGTCAGGCCCAGCAGGCCGAAGCACGCTCCCGCGCCGGCTGCCCAACCCATCCGAACCTTCGGTTCCTCCGCGGTGTCGGCGAGGACCGCACCGAGTATCCCCATCGTCACGAGCAGTGTCGCGAGGGCCTCGGGGTAGAGGGTGGTCGCGGTGTAGAGCGACAACGGGTAGCAGGTGAGGAGCGCAGCCGCGAGCAAGCCCGCGTCGCTTCCGGCAATGCGCCGTACCAGCGCGTACAGCGCCACGATCGTCGCCGCGAAGAACGCGACTCCGACGATCCGGTTCGCGACGATGCCACCACCGAAGAAGTCGACGACGGCGAGCGCGCTCGGCCAGGCCGGTGGTCGGAACGCGGTCGGCGTCCGGCCGTTGGCCGAGAATCCGAGACCATCGGCGAGGTTCCGGGCGAGCTCGACGTAGTCCTGCTCGTCGGAGTAGCCGAGGGTGGTGCCGGTGTGGATCGCGATCGCGCTGCCGACGAGGAACGCGAAGGCTGCGATCGCGGCAACGGTGCGGTTCGGATGTCGGCGCGCGGCATCGAGCCAGCCGCGGAGTCGAGCGATCATGCTGCTCCCAGTTCGGGTACCAGACCTTTCCACAGGTATCGGCGCCGATCGGGCCGCCTTGACGAAACGGTCTGCGGGGCTCGTCTGCCGGCGCTCGAGTGGGCACGTCTCGGTGATGGTTCCCGCCTAATCTCCCGCGATGGCCCGTTCCCGGTCTCGACGCCGGTGGTTCGTCGTGGCGTTGCTCGGCGTCGTGGTCGTCGGGTGGCTGGTGGTCTCCGCCGCGACGCTCGTGAGTGCGCGTCGCGACGCGCAAGCCGGCCTCGATCGGTTGCGCGATGCGCGGGAGAGCCTCGGGGCGACCCAGTTGTTGCGAGCCACCGCGCTCGAGCCGGTCGAGCTGGCGCGTGCTGATTTCGAGCGCGCTCACGATCGGACGGGATCATGGTTCCTCGCGCCACTCGAGTTCCTGCCTGTCGTCGGACGACAGATCCGGTCGATCGATGCCCTTGCCGGGTCCGCGGTCGAGGCGACCGACGTCGGCGTCGAGACGATGCGCGCGTCGAGCGACGCGGTCGAGTCCCAGGAGCCGGGTGGACCGGGTCGCGTCCGACTCGTCGAGCAGTTGGGATCGATCGCGGCCGCGTCGAACGCCCGGCTCCGACAGGTCGACCTGGGTCCCTCGAACGCCCTGCTCGGGCCGCTCGCCGACGCGCGGAACGAGTTCTCGGCCGAGCTCGGTCGGCTCACGAGCGCGCTCGGAGATCTCGGCGCGGCGTCCGACGGCCTCGCGCCCTTGCTCGAGGGTCCCTCTCGCTATCTCGTTGTCGCCGCCAACAACGCGGAGATGCGGGCAGGCTCGGGGATGTTCCTCTCTGCGGGCGTCCTCGACTTCAACCGCGGTTCGTTCTCGCTCGGGGAGATGATCCCGACGGGCGACCTCACGCTGCCTCCCGGCGCGGTGCCGGTCACGGGCGACTTCGCGGCGCGGTGGGGCTGGACGCATCCGAACGAGGAATGGCGCAACCTGGCGATGACGCCCCGGTTCGATGCGAGCGCCGAGCTCGCGCTCCGGATGTGGGAATGGCGCACGGGCGAGCAGCTCGACGGTGTGCTCGCAATCGATCCGGTGGCGGTCCAGGCGCTCCTGACGGCCACCGGTCCGGTCGAGGTCGACGGGGAGACGGTGAGCGCCGACACGGTGCTGAACGAGGTCTTCCTGAACCAGTACCTGGCCCTCACCGGGGACGACACGACCCAGGCCGCGCGTCGCGAACGACTGGGCGCGATCGCCCGGGCAACGGTCGCCGCGCTCGACGCGGGTTCGTGGGACACCGTGACCCTGATCGAGGCGCTCCGCAGCGTGGGTTCCGGTCGGCACATCCCTGTAGCCCCCCTCGTACCCCGAATCCGACGGGCTAATCACCAGGTCACGGTGTGTTCCTCGCCATCAGCCCAGCCGCCCGCCGGGCCGCTCCACTCCACGCCCGGCACCCGGGCCGTCGGCTCGACCTC
>JBBRHS010000140.1:0-7142 GCA_038222385.1 Acidimicrobiia bacterium | reverse complement strand
TACAACGCGACGTGATCGATCGCGTCGCGCAGCGTGCGGTGCTCCACGTACCGACCGGCGCCGTCGGGATCGGTCTTCGGCGGGAAGTACCGGTAGGCCCTCCCCGCGAGGTCGAGGTTCAGGTACCGGCGGGTGTGGACGTGCTTGCACAGCACGAGGAGTGGTCTCGGGCGGCGCTCGATCCCGCCCATGAGCATGAAGTCTTCGATGTCGAAGAACTGGTCCGATGCAGTCGGCGATTCAGGAACAGTCTGGCCGAAGGGTGGGACAGCTTCCCGGGTGCCCGTTGGGTCAGGTGCGTGAGGGTGCGCCCTTGCCCCGGTGGGCAAGGGTGATGATCTCCGGGCTCTCGTCGGTGAGTCGGCTCCGGTCCCAGTCGCCGAACTGCTCGTGGACAGTCAGTCCGGCGTCGGCGAGGTGACGGGACAGTGTGGGTGGGTCGAGGAAGCGGAGCGTGCTCGTGCTCACCTCGGGTTGATCCCAATCGGAACTCGTGTAGGTGGTGGTGAAGCGGACGACGTCGCCGTCGACCGGCGGCTCGACCTCGTGGAGCATCCGCACCACAGCGCCGCGTTCGTCGCTCACCTCCACCGCGTTCGCCGGGTTCCAGTGCTCCCATGCGCGTGCCGCCGGGTTGCGGGTCTCGAACGCGAAGCGGCCGTCGTGGGTGATGGCCGACCGGATCGCGGCGAGTGACGCGCGGATCTCTTCGTCGGTGACGAAGACCTGGAAGGCGTGACCGCTCATCACGACGAGGTCGAACTCCCGGTCCCACGCGGTTGTCACGAGGTCGCCGAGGATCCATTCGACGTCGGGACGGGTGCGAGCCTGTTCGAGCATCCCGACCGCGGGGTCGAGTCCGCACAACCGCCCGGTGTGGCCCTCCTCCCTGGCCCGGCGCAGCAGGGCACCGGTGCCGCACCCGACGTCGAGCACCGCGTCGGCCGCCATGACGAGGTCGAGGTAGAAGTCGTAGTCACCGAAGCGCTCCCACGGACAAAACGCGTCGTAGAGCGCGGCGAGACGCGAGTCGGAGAACTGGTGGTCGACCACGATCAGCGCCGTCCGTCGTGCGAACGGCCCTCCGGAGCCTTCTCCCAGACCGAGACGTGCTTGCGGCTCTCGCCGGTGAACGGCCCGCGGTTCCAATCCCCCCATCGCTCTCGGAGCGTCAGCCCGGCGATCCGAGCCATCAGATCGAGTTCCGACGGCCACACGTAGCGGTAGGGCGCGGAGAAGATCTCGAGCCGACCGTCGACCACGAAGTAGTGGTGGGACCACTCGGTCTGCGACGCGACGTCGTACTCGTCGAAACCGAGGTGCGTCGGCGTCACGGTGAACGGACGCACCGTCTCACCCGGTGGGAGGCGGCGGAGTTCGGGAATGACGACCTCGATCACGAAACACCCGCCCGGCTGGAGATGCCGGGCGACGTTGCGGAAGCAGTCGACCTGCTCGTCCTGGGTCGTGAGGTTCATGATCGTGTTGTAGACGAGGTAGGCGAGTGAGAAGGACCCGGCCACCGTGGTGGTCGCGAAGTCCCCGACCGTCACCGCGATGCGATCGGAGCCCCGCTTCTCCCGCAACTTCTCCACCATCGCCGACGAGATGTCGATCCCGTGCACGGGAACACCCCGCGCGCTGAGCGGCAGCGCGATCCGGCCGGTGCCGACCCCCAATTCGAGCGCATGGCCGCTCCCGGCGAGGTCCGCCAGGAAGTCGACGACCGGGTCGACGATCTCCGGCTCGAACATCTCCGTCGAGGTCGCGTCGTACCCCTCGGCGATCCGTCCCACGAACGTGTTCTGCGGCATGACCCGCGACTGTGGCAGACGGTCCCGGCGGAAGCAGGCCGATTATCGGCTTGCCGCGAGACGCAACGTGGGCGGCTACTCCCGGTGCACACCCAGCCGGATCACGTTCCGGCGTCTCGGCGTTCGATGAGGTCGAGGTACTCGGAGCGGCGGTCGAAGGTGTCGTGCAGTTCTTCGGTGAGGGAGTCGACGAACTGGTCGCGGTAGGCGGGGTCGATGAGGATCGTGACCGCGTAGTACAGGCCGGCGAAGGTGGCGACACCGGTCGCCACGCGGAGCAGCTCGGTGGTGACCTGCATGCGTTCGCCGAACCAGGCGATCTCCCACACGACGTGCTCCGCGTGGGTGAGCCAGTCGGCGCGCACCTCGGCTGACACGAGCAGGGTGCCGAGCACCACGTAGAAGAGCCAGACCGCGGCGCTCACGAACAGCACCTGGAGCATCTCGCTGATCAACGCGACCGCGGCGAGGTTCAAGCGCTCCCGCCGATGGAGTGGCACCGCGCCCACGTCGGAGTCGGCCTGGACCTCCTTGACGACGTTCGGCAGGCGCACGGACAGGAAGACCATTGCGAGCAGCACGAACATGGTGATCGCGGTCCAGTACCGTGCCGGTCCGGGGGCGGTGAACGACTGCCAGATCTCCGTCGTGAAGAACGTGACGAGGGAGAAGAACAGCAGGAGTGGAACCGCGCGCACCAGCACGGTGACCGACGCGCCGAGCTGGGCGAAGAGTCGTACGCCGACCCACCGCACGATCGAGGGCATGCCGAAGCCGACGACGACATAGGTGAGGGCGACGACGACGATGTTGACAACCATCACCGTGAGGCCGAACCATGGGTCGCGTTGAAACACCGCCGACAGCACCGCAGGGACGAGCACGAACGCCCCCAGTTCTGCGTTCCCGACCCGGGTCGGGACCGCGAGGAACCGGCGACCGCGGATCAGGTTGAGCAGCCCGAGCGCCACGAGCATCACCGTGATTCCGCCGAGCGCGAGTAGCAGCCGGGCCCAGCCCGAGTCGACGTCGAGCGCGTTCACGATCTCGATAGCAAAGACCACGGTGAGGAACGGGGTCGCCCGGGTGAAGATGTCGTCGGCGGCCGACAGTCCGACGATCAGGTTCGGGAGCCCGTCGCGTCGGAAGCCCTGTTCGAGCTCGGCGATGCGGGATTCGTCGGATTCCACGCCAGCATCGAACCAGACTTGGTGCACCGTTGCACCGTTCTTGACGATCACATCACACGGGGCCCCGAAGATGGGTGGATGGCCGAGGTCTCCGAGCACGAGCAGGTTGCGCACGTACTACGGCGGCTCTCGATGGGCCCGCAACCCGACCTCGCGGCGCGCCTGACCACCCCGGAAGTCGCGATCGAGGCAGCCCTCGACCTCTCGGGCCCGGCCCCGACCCCGATCGACGTCCCGCAACCTTCCGGCGACCAGCCCGACGTCCGCGCGATCATCCCGCCGATCGTCTGGTGGATCGAACAGATGCGGACCTCCCCGCGGTTGATCGAGGAGCGCCTCACCTGGTTCTGGCACGACCACTTCGCCACCGCGGTGTCGAAGGTGCGGGTCCCGTACCTCATGTACCGCCAGCACCTGACGTTGCGGGAGCACGCCACCGGCAACTTCGCCACGCTCTTGAAGGCGATCGCCCGCGATCCGGCGATGATCATCTACCTCGACGGGATCTCCAACCGGGTCGACAACGTCAACGAGAACTTCGGGCGGGAGTGCCTCGAGCTGTTCACGCTGGGCAAGGACGCGGTCTACACCCAGGAAGACGTGGTGGCGATGTCACGCGCGTCGACGGGTTGGCTCGTGAAGATCCCCGGTCGGGCACGCCTCTCCCGGCTCCCCGGCGCACCGTACGACGCGGTCTTCGCGCCGCAGCTGCACGATCCCGCGACGGTGACGCTGCTCGGCACCACCGGCGCGTTCGATCTCGACGGTGCGCTCGACGTGATCCTCGCTCGGCCCGAGACCGCGCGGTTCGTGGCCGGGAAGCTCCATAGGGAGCTGACCGGCCTCGATCCCGACACCGAGACGGCGGAACGCCTCGGCGCGCAGTTCGGCGCCGACTATGAGATCCTCGGCCTGGTGCGTGCGATCACCGCCGAACCGGCGTTCCTGTCGCAGGCGGCGTTCCGTTCCCGGGTCCGGACGCCGGTCGAGAAGCTGGTGGCGCTGCTGCAGGCGACCGCCACGCCCGCGAGCGCGGGGCGGACGACCCGGGGAGGGCGCAAGCAGGGCATGGGCGCAGCCTCGGGCGACGGAGGACTGTACGCGTTGCGCGCCCTCGGGTACGTGCCCTTCAACCCACCGAACGTCGGTGGGTACCCGAAGGGCTCGCGACTCCTCGGACCCCACCAGTTGGTCCATGCGTTCGATCTCCTCGGCGCGGTCGCGGGCCCGCCGCCTGAGGCGTCCGCCGCCGACGTCGAACCCCTCTTCGCCCGGCTCGGCGTGTACGACGTGTCGGACTTGACCCGTCGCACGGTGGCGGCCGAGCGGGATCCCGCCCGCAGGTTCGCGCTCGCGTTCGCGTCGCCCGAGGTGGTGCTCACATGACCGTCTCGCGGCGACAGTTCCTCGCGGGGCTCGGCATCGGCGTCGGGGCGGTCGCCGCCGGTTCCTACGGCGTCAGCGTGTGGGGTCGCGACGGATCCGAGGGCACGGCGAGCCGCGCGCTCGGACCACCGGGGTCGCTCTCCGAGCGAGGTGCGCGCCGCACGTTGGTCGTGCTCGAGCTCGGAGGCGGCAACGACGCGCTCAACACGGTGGTGCCCGTCGGCGTGGCCGCCGGTCGGTACCACGACCTCCGACCGACGCTCGGCGTCACCGATCCGATCGGCCTCGACGACGAGATCGGGCTCCACCCGAACCTGGCCCGGCTCGCGCAGCGATACGAGGCCGGCGACGTCGCGATCGTCGAGGGCGTCGGCTACGAGCCCTACGACCTGTCGCACTTCGGATCGTTCGCGACCTGGTGGAGCGCCGCCGGTGGCGCGGGTCAGGCCGGGTGGCTCGGTCGTTACCTCGACCTCACCGTCGGCTTCGACGATCCGCTCGCCGGCGTGAGCATCGGGCCCAGCCCGTCGCCGGCGATGTTGGGCACGCAGTCGTTCAGCACCTCGATCGCGGATCCGACGGGGCTCCGACCGGGCGTGCCCGCTTGGGTCGGATCACCCGACGAGCTCCTCGCCGCCTGGAAGGGCTTCGCACCCGCGAAGGTCGACTCGACGACGCTGAACGGTCGCGTCCGCGGTGCGATCGGCGCGAGCGTCGACGCGGAAGCCGAGCTCGCGACCGTCCTCGACGCGTCTGCCGCCGAGCCCGCCGCGCCTGCCGCGCCCGGCTCCGAGGGTGCCTACGGTGAGGCGACGGCAGCGTTGGTGCTCGCGGCGCAGGTCGTACAGGGCGACGATCCGCCGCGCGTGGTCTACGTGCACGGCCTCGGTGACTACGACACCCACCAGGGTCAGGCGGCCCGGCATCGGGCGCTCATGACCGACGTCGACACCGGGATCGGGAACTTCTTCGACGCGGTGGAGCACGCGGGGATCGCGGATCGGGTCACGCTCATGACCGCGTCGGAGTTCGGCCGTCGCCCCGCCGAGAACGGTGACGGCACCGATCACGGCACCGCGTCGACGCACTTCGTGATCGGTACCGGCGTGACGGGCGGCCGCTACGGCGAACCCCACGACCTCTCCCGCCTCGACCGCACCGGCAACCTCGCCGCGCCGATCGACTTCCGCTCGCTCTACGCCACCGCGCTCGACGGTTGGCTCGGGGTCGACGCCGACGCCGTGCTCGGCGGCGGGCACCCGACCCTCCCCATCTTCGTGTAGCCGCTTCGTGTAGCCGCTTCGTGTCGCCGCTTCGCGTCGCCGCATCGGCCCGCAGTCGAACGCGTCGGGTGCGACCGGACCCCGGTAGGGTCGCCGCGATGGACAAGGGTCGCGTGGTCATGGGGCTGCTGTTCTACCCACGGGGTGGCTCGGCGTACGTGGTGCGGTATCTGAGCCCCGCACTGGCCCGGGCCGGGTGGACGGTGTCGCTCGCGGTCGGGTCACTCGGGAAAGCGGGGGAGGAAACCAACGCGGGTTCGTTCTTCGCCGGCCTCGACGTCCACTTCCTCGACTCGACCGACGCGGTGCGTGCATTCGAGGCCGGCGGCGACCCGATCGCGGCGCCGCAACCGATGCACCCGTCGTACGAGGACCGCGCCGACGTGCCCGACGTCGTGTTCGCATCCGTACCCCCCGACCTTGCCGATCACCTCGCGTCGGTGTGGGAAGCACCGTTGCGCGCCGCGGGCGCCGAACGGGCCGACGTGTTCCACCTCCACCACCTCACACCCCAACTCGATGCCGCGCACCGACTCTGGCCCGAGGTCCCGCTGATCGTGCACCTGCACGGGACCGAGATGAAGATGATCGCGGCGATCGAGGAGCGGGCTGCGCTCGCAGCGGTGCTCGGCGAGACGCTCGCGTCCATCCCCGACGCTGCGGCCGGCTTCGACGCGAGTCCACCGGATCTCGATGAAACCCAGATCGAACTGCTGCGCACGACACGATGGGAAGCGTGGCGCCACGGCGAGTTCTGGGCCGGACTCCTGAAGCAACAGGTGCAACTCGCCGACCACCTCATCACCGTGTCGCCGGGGAACCGTGACACGGCGATCTCGATGTTCGGGCTCGAGCCCGAGCACGTGACCGCACTCCCGAACGGTGTCGACATCGAACGCTTCCGACCCCGGCCGCCGGTACCGGGTGCGCGCCGGGCCGCGTTCCGACGCGCGCTCGTCGACGATCCCCAGGGCTGGACCGAGACCGGACCGCCGGGCACGTTGGCCTACACCGACGCCGACCTCGACCGCCTCCTCGGCCCCGACGACGACGCCACCGTGCTGCTGTTCGTCGGCCGGTTCCTCGGCTTCAAACGCGTCCCCGCGTTGGTGCGGGCGTTCGCCCGGGCGCGCGAGCGGTTCTCCCGCCCCGGGTCGCTCGTGATCTGGGGCGGCCATCCGGGCGAGTGGGAAGGCGAGCATCCGGTGACCGTCGCCGAGGAGGTCGGCGCCGACAGGATCTACTTCACCGGTTGGCGCGGGCACGACGATCTCCCGGCGGGCCTGGCCGCGTGCGACGCGCTCGTCGTGCCGTCGGTCGAGGACCCGTACCCGCAGGTTCCCCTCGAGGCGATGGCCGTCGGCCTGCCGGTGCTCGCCTGCCGCAGCGGTGGTCTCCGCTCGATGGTCAACCTCGATCCGGTCCGGCCCACCGGCTGGTTCGTCCCACCCGACGACCCCGACGCGCTC